>JAZRWV010000612.1:0-6653 GCA_045599925.1 Myxococcota bacterium | reverse complement strand
ACGCCATGTTCCGCCATTGATACAGACAAAACCTGGAAATCTGGCGGCAAAGCCGAATGTTCTGCCGATTGCAAATCAGTTACAGCAGGCACTTGCGAAGAAGAGTCTACTGAAAACGACAATACTTGCGGCAATGGCACTCTTGATTCGGGTGAAGCATGCGACACTGCCATCGACACGCCATGTTCCGCCATTGATACAGACAAAACCTGGAAATCTGGCGGCAAAGCCGAATGTTCTGCCGATTGCAAATCAGTTACAGCAGGCACTTGCGAAGAAGAGTCTTCTGAAAACGACAATACTTGCGGCAATGGCACTCTTGATTCGGGTGAAGCATGCGACACTGCCATCGACACGCCATGTTCCGCCATTGATGAATTAAAGGCCTGGAAAGATAACGGAAAAGCTGAATGTGCCGCCGACTGCAAATCAGTTCAAGCTGGAACTTGTGTCGAAACAGTCAAAACAGCATTAACAACAGGAAAAGTTTATATTCGAAAAGGCCCAAGCACTGAATATGAACAAATGGGCGTATTTGACCTGGGTACATCATTTAATTATATCGAAGTCGTCGATGGCTGGCTAAAAATTATATATGAAGGTGAAGTCGGCTATGTTTCAATGACTTACGCCAGAATTATCAATGATGGCAACATAGAAGTCGGTGAAAATGGTGTTCCAATTGCGACTGCAGAACAAATTCAAATGGGATTAAAAGTCATTGAAAATGCTAAAAAATATATGAAGCAGGCCAATGATAACAAATGGACATATGACGGTAATCAGTCCTGTACTTTAGGAAGCGGCTTATATAATTGTTCTTCATATGCTGCCTGGTGTTGGAATGGTGACGGTGGCACTGGTACTTTAACATCAGGGTCAGCAGCTGAGCAGAGCAAAGCTTGCGAAAACGCAGGCTGTGGTGGGGCTTTTGTGAATACAGACAATATGATAGCCGGCGATTTGCTTTTCTATGAGAAGAAAGATGGAGACAATGGCCGACATCACAACATCAACCATGTTGCTATATTTGACGGCAATAAGGGACGTTATGATGGTGGCAGCACGGAAAAAGTTAATTATTATGAAAACAGTCTTGTGAGTGCAGATAGACAACCCAAATGGTGGGGCCGTCCTTCGTGCATTAAGTAGTCATGGAGCGCGCCTATGGCCTTCGGCCATACAGCGCGCAATTTCGCGGCGTTGTCGAGGCATTGCGCCCAATGCCTCAACTACCGCCGCGCAGCTGCTTTTTGTTTTTGGCGCGCCTATGGCCTTCGGCCATACGGCGCTCAATCTTGCGGCGTAGTAAAGCTGTTGGGCTACAATAACTCGACCACTGCCGCTCTAAAAATCGGTAAATTGCCTTGCTCTACATCATCATTATTGCCTACGTCATCCTCATCAATGTCATTGCATTCATCATGTATGGTGCGGACAAACACAAAGCCAAAGCAAAGAAGTGGAGAACCCCCGAAAGGGTTCTCATTGGCGTCGCTGCCATTGGCGGATCGATTGGTGCCCTTTTGAGCATGCAGATTTTCAGGCACAAGACGCAACACCCGCAATTCAAATACGGCATTCCAGCCATTCTCATTATTCAAGTTTTGATTATCACGGGTGTTTATTTTCTACTCTGGGGCTAATCGCGTATCGGTCAATGAATGATGATACGCAACCTCAATCGTTATTTTTTGGCCGACTTTCCACTAGCCTCTTGCAAAACAAATTTCATTGTTTCACAGTCATCATTACAAATGGGTACATGATTATTCTCATCATCAAAATCACCATGTATACAAGGAGCATTGCGATCATTTATACAGCAAGAATCAACACATTCAAAATAATGCTCAGAATAATAATCCCCATCCGTCTCATCTAAAAATAGATTTAAAAGTTCATTTTTTGCCTCTGCTTTTGCAAGCAGACGAGATTCCGGCCTTCTTTTATACAGCCTTCTTTTATATCGTATATCAAACAGATCTAATTCATCCATATCATCAATCAAATCGCTCCACATAGAAATCGTACCTTCATTCCATTCATAATCAAAATAATTCATTGCAATATGGCCAGATTTATCTTTAACTTTTGGATTAGCCCCCATATCAATCAGTTCAGATATATAAAAATTAACATCATTGGTAAAATTATAGTAGCTACTCCATAGAACTGCATCTGATAACACAGTTCTACCATCCCCCATAATGCAATTAATATTTTTAGTTTTGCTGAAAATAGCTTTAATCATTTCATCATTATCGTCTCTTAAAGCATAATGAACGAGAAATGAATCATGATAATCTTTAATATCGAACTTAGCACCAGCCTCGATTAAATATTCAAACATATCAACATTTTTTGCATAATCTATCACCTTATATCCAAAATGACTTTTAGCTTTGACATTTGCACCGGCACTGATGAGCGTTTCTACGCACGTTTTACTATCATAACTAACACAATACATGAGTGGTGTTCTGCCTTTCTTATCCGTAATATTCACATCTGCACCTGCTTCAATCATTGCATCGATAAACTCCTCGTCTTTAAACAATATGCTCCACAGAGTGTTTCCTTCTGCATCTTTCGTATTGACATCAGCACCGGCTTTAACGAGCGCAATAAATACATCAACATCTAAAGCAGCCCACAAAACGGACTGTTGTTGATTGTTTAATTTTTTGACATCTGCACCGGCCGCAAGCAGCATATTAATGATGTCGATATTTGAATATAAGCTTGCTTCAAATAACACAGAATTTCCGTTGTCATTTACGGCATTGACATCTGCACCGGCATCCAGCAATACCTTTACACACTCCGGTTTATCCGATGTCACTGCATACATTAACGGCGTATTTCCGTGAATATCCCTCTTTTCAATATCGATTCCCTGGGATATCAGAAATTTCATCACATCGGCATTCTCTGTCAACATCAGTAAATTCATACCTTCATAATAAACCGCGTTGACAGCATCCTTGTCCAATTTGGGTTCTTGTTTCAATTCATCTGGATTTTTGCCGATAGAGTTGATTGCAGCAGTGGTTACATCGATGTTTGAACCTACTGAAAATCTTTCCATCAAAACTTGAATATCATCCAGCTCGTTCCGTTCAATTGCACGTTCAACTGCTTTCTTGAAAGCAATTTCAAGAACAACGGGATACAAATCGTTGAATATTTCTGAGTCAGCAATGACAAACGGTATCGAACAGCTTAAATCTTCATCATTGCGAAAACACTCCCTCAGACCATATTCATAATTCCAGTCATCAACATCTGTATGTGCAAACATGGCCTTAAATATGCCATAACCATTCGTCCCCCCTATTTTTCAATATATCGACGAAGCGTTGTATCCACATCCAGTTTTGCACCAGCTTCGAATAACAGTTGAACAATCTCTTCATTTCCTTTTTGAGAAGCAAAACTCAATGCGGTATCGTTATCTTTTGTGACAACATTGACATCTGCACCGTCCCTCAACAGTTGACGAACGAGTTCAACATCCCCACTCTCACACGCATTCATGAGTGCTGTTTTGCCATTTTTATCAACGGCGTCGACATTTTTATGAGGTTCTTCCAACATATTTGCCGCATCAACACTTTCTTGAACTTCAACATTTGCCTGATTTGCGGCATCAAGTGCTACACTCGCGCGTTCCTTCACACCCCCAAAAAACACCAACAAATAATAAACACACGATAAACAGCTTATTCTTATTCGACATTATTATGCCTCCTGATTTATGACATCTTTTATGCGAAGCCGCATGCATCGCATGGCATATTGGCAAGCCGCATGGCGTATTGGCCTGCGACTGCGGCCAATAGCCATGCCCCAAAATCAATGTTGCGTCGTGTAGAGCCGCGCGATTCGCACGGTTCTAACGACGCATCGCATGGCGTATTGGCCTGTCGGCCAATAGCCATGCCCTCAAAAAACAAAAAAGTATCATGACACGACTCTATTTAGGGCAAACGATAGACATTCGGCCCCGGAGCTGGAAATTCCCATTCCGGAGTGACAAAGGATTTTCCATTATCATAGATTTTCTGGACATCACTCGTCGAATACCAGGGAGTCTCGGGATGATAGAGATTTTTCAGCACCTCGATTTGCTGAGCAGGCATATAGCTTTGCGCGAGCAGGAATCGCTTTTCGCCCGATGAATTTTCGACGACGTCGATAATCATGATCATATGCCCGGTACTGGAAACGACGTCCCCCGGCTGAATATCAGACAATTCAAGCTTCTTGCTTTCCTTCATCAGAGAACTCACGCCGGCATACATCATCAGCGCGTCGAGCCATTTCCGATACGTCTCGTAGCTGTCGCTTTTACCTGCGGTCTTTTTGTATTCCGTTTTGTTATGGCCGAGATATTTGAGGCGATAGCCATCGACCCATTTGGGCCATGAAAGTTCCTGCCAGTTTGAAAGATGATAAATCATCTTTTCGTATTGCTTTGTCTGATAGAGATATTCTGTTCTCAATCGCAGACAGGCATCGGCACATTGCTGCAAATCGCGTTTTCCAACGTCGATATCGACGACTGCAACATGGCCGTCCTGATACTCTTTTTCTTCACCATTAAAAAGCAGGACTTTGCTGCCGTCGGGGCGCATCGGGAGACTTCGCAGATACTGTGCATATCCGTCGTCCGGGTTGGTACGTTTAAAACCATCCGGTGCAGGAAAACGCGTTTCGAGCGTCATACCGGCAGGATTAATTACGGATGTCGATAAGGTCGGTGCCGCAGCCGTTGTTTCCTGTGCAAACGCCAGTGATGGCAACAGAAATGCAATACAAATCAGACCTAAAATCCATGTCATCATTTGCTTTTTCATTGTTTTCTCCGGATAATTTTTAATTCTGCGGGGACTGACGCCCGGTTGTGTTCAAGCAAATTTCAGGCCGATATTCGAAATGCATGGTGTCGTAATGATACCATCGGCCGCCCCAAATAAAACCGTATTTTTCGAATATTTCGGCGAGTTCCAATGGAATTCTGTTTTTATACTCAATTTGAGTTGTTTCTGTGGCTTTGGGATTCTTCCATTTCCAATAATCGCTGTATTTGACGGCGATATCAATGGCAATGCCAAAGCAATGGGCACTCAATTGTTCTGAATGACGGACTTTTCGCCAGTAAAAAGTCCCGGACGATTTCATATATTGGGCGAGTTCCGGATGATTTTGCTGGATATCTTCAGCCACTTTTTCGAGCTGTTGAGCGGCTCCGTTGATACTCGTAAATTTTACAGTACTGCCGAACCATCGGACATTGACGAGATGGCTTTTGACTTCTTTCGCATTCGAACCGTACATTTTTTTGAAAAAAGACTCGCTGCGAATGCGTCCGCCATCTTCGAGATAACCAGGAATGCCGTTCATTTTATAGGGAATCGCAGCCATATCTTCTATGTCTGCGGAATTCAATTTTTCTTCGAAGGATTTTTTCTTTTTGTCATCAAAAATAATAGATGTTCCATCATAGAAAATAATAGCATTGTTTTCATATCGCAGATTTTGTTCCGGATATGCCCGAATCATGCGTGATGCAAATTCTGGAATTTTATTCACCTGTTCTTGATCGGAGGCAGATACTGGTGTCTGTGCTGTTGCTTCACCCCCAAAAATCAAGCATAAGAGCATTAAAATGAGATATGAAAACTTTCTGAATTGCATGGTCTTTGCATTTCTGATGGTTGAACAATGAAACAGGCTTTGTGTGACATTGCCATATCACGGAAAATCCATAAGCAATCATAACAAAAATGCGGAAACTATCGAGCAAAATGGAGGTAAATATTAAAATGTATGCTAGTATTCTGCAGGGGGAGCTCCCCGGATAAGCCGTAACATGTCATAATCCAAAGGAAGAATATGAAAATCAGCGTCTATTGTTCATCATACGAAAATCTGAATCCCGAGTACTATTCTGTGGGAGAAGCCTTTGGGCGAATGCTCGCCAAACGCGGTCATTCCCTCGTGTATGGCGGCTATAACAAAGGCATCATGTGTGCCGTCGCTCGCGGGGTTGCGGCTGAAAATGGTGAAATCATTGCCGTTGTCCCGAAAATATTCGATCGTCCCGGCTTTACTTATGAAAATTGTTCTCGCGTCATCATCACGGAAACCATGCATTCTCGCAAGGAAACGATGGAAAATGAGTGCGATGCATTCGCCATTTTGCCTGGCGGCATCGGGACTTTCGACGAATTCTTCGAAATGTATGTTCTCAAAACACTCGATTTATGTTCAAAGCCCATGGGAATTCTCAACGTTCTCGGTTGTTACGACTTGCTCGAAGCTTTGCTCGACAAAAATGTTGCCGATGGACTGCTTTCTCAAAAAAATCGCGAAGTCGTGAAGTTTTACAAGACCGGCGAAGAATTACTCAATGCTCTTGAAACCAATGCGTAATTTGTAGGAATTTGGCATTCAAGATGGCTAGTGAATCTAAATTTTAGAAAATCAGAGCATTTCGCCCGAATCGGGGTATTGGCCGCTATTTCATACGCGGCCATGTCCTCGCTATTGTCCTGCGGCCAATACGCTCGGACGCTCGCCTTTTCGCCTCGTACCATGGCACGAGGCTGCATACGGCTCGCCAAAACCCATGGCCTTGCATTTTC
>JAZRWV010000611.1:0-26511 GCA_045599925.1 Myxococcota bacterium | reverse complement strand
CACGGGGCTGTCGATAAATGGCGCCGTTGCGAATCGATTCGTCGGACTGAATCTCGACGACCCGATTTGTACGAAACCTTGAGCCAGACGTTGACTAAAAAAGAACGCAAATGGCTCGGACTTGAACCGTGAGCTTTGGCCACCCGCCGGTGTATGATTTTATTTCAACCGGCGCTTTTCGGGGGAATGTCAGCGCATTCTTCAATGTTCCATGAGCTGATTGCTCTGGTGGATTGGCGTTTGCGTTGTCGATTCAGAAACAAATTTCAAAAACCCATTGACAACTGTCTGCGAAGAGTGCAAAAGCCCTCCCCGCGGCAATTTTGCTTTTTTAGGAGATTTACAATGACTTGCCCGATTATTGCAGCAATTGAAAAGAAACAGATGCGTACTGACCTTCCGGATTTCCGTCCTGGTGACACAGTTCGCGTTCATGTGAATATTAAAGAAGGCGATAAAGAACGTATTCAGGTGTATGAAGGTGTCGTTATTCGTCGTGCCGGCGGTGGTGTCCGTGAATCATTCACCGTTCGTAAAATTTCATACGGCGTCGGCGTTGAACGTACTTTCCCAGTTCATAGCCCGAAAATCGCTAAGATCGAAGTCGTCGTTCTCGGTAACGTTCGTCGTGCCAAGCTTTATTTCCTCCGTGACCTCCGCGGTAAAGCTGCCCGTATTAAGAGCGTTCGTTCACGTAAGGCTTTTGGTATCCTCGTCAATTCGGATGCCGAATAATCTGTCCTTTTCTGCTTTAAAAAGCGTCTGACTTTGGTTAGACGCTTTTTTTTATTCTTCATCTGCGTTCTGACATTTACCTGCATCGTGCAATCTGCTTGTGAGGGGGCGAGCTTGACTCAATTAAGGTTCACTCCATAAGATTAGTATCGCTGCTTAAATATTACAGATTCTTAAAGGGGCGCGAATATCGTCATTCAGTGAATGACTGATATTCGCAGGACCCAGTATATATAAAATGCGCAAGTGGGAGCGACAATAGTCGCGAGAAACGAAACGTATTTCATATTATGAAGTGTAGTTTTTAAGTGGGGGCTGGGGCAAAGCCCCAGCTGAGTCGCAATAAAGTTGATTCAGTTGATATGGAACAAACTTGCACAGAATTTGGGGTTGTGGTAGTTTTACAGATCGGTCACCTGCTGTGTGCGTGATGCACCAGACATGCTTAAACCCCTTAGACGTTAAATAGGGACTCGTTCCTGGGGGGATGACGAGCACGCCTGCGAGTCCAGGATCCTTGTGCCTTCCACATTGAGGCCCACCTGCTTGATCAGGGTGTTTAACGTAATGGTGTTGGCGGCATGGCGGGCGACTATTTTTATCATCGGAATGTGAGGAATAACTGATGGCCGGCATGGGAACAGGTAATGGTGAGGATTTGCTTCTGACTGAAGCTCTTCTTTCGATTCTTGATAAGGGCGATTCTTCGTCTCATTCATTCGCAGGCGCTCGTCGCGTTGCTCCTGCAGCTTCCAGACATGAGGGGAATAAAAAGAAAGAGGCTTATCTTGACTCTGATAATTCTGATGTCTTTTATTCGGAAAATGCAGGCGTTGACGAAATTCATTGCCGCAGTTGCGGTGCCGTTTGTCCAAGGACAAATAAATATTGCGGGTTCTGTGCTGCATATCTCGGCAATTACTCTTCAAAGCGTCAGTTTGCCGATGTCGAACTCTCGAATATTAACCTCGATATCAGTCTCATTTCTATCAATGAAGATAGCTCCGATGGCGCTCGTATTCCTTTGAAATTTAACGAAACTATACTCGGCCGTTCGGGTGATTCTCGCATCCCTTCGGATGCGTTCCTTTCGCCTCGTCATTGTCGACTTCTCGTTGAGGGACGAAGCCTCTTTATTGAAGATCTTGACAGCCTGAACGGTACTTTCCTACGCACCAGAAACGAAGTTCTGCTTCAGCCTGGTGATTGTTTCCTGGCAGGAAGACAGCTTCTTCGGTTTGAACGATTTGAACAGGTCGTTTCCAATAAAGCTCGATCTGCTGACGGTACACGTTATATGGGGTCTCCCTCAAGTGGCGGCGATTTTAAACTCGTTCAGATTGGCGTCGGTAACATCACTCAAAATATCTATTGCCTTTCCGAAGGTGGTGCCGTGTTCGGGCGTGAAACCGGCGATATCGTCTTTAATAAAGACCGCTTCATGAGTGGTCGACATGCTCAGATTTATCCCAAAGAAGACGGAAATTATTATCTGCTCGATCTCAATTCCTCAAACGGTACATGGTTAAAACTTTCCGGAAAAACCAGACTTTTCCATGGCGATTTGATCTTCCTTGGACAGCAGCTTTTCCGCATTGAATCACCGGACCTCTAAGCTTTTACTCATTTTTTCTTTTTCGTCCTGTTCGCATCCATATGCGTGATGTGCGCAGGATTTTATTGGGATTAACAGGGATTGTTTGATGTCATCCACTGAAGGTGAGAATAAAGATTCTGCTCAAATCCATGATGCTGAGTCCGAAAGTGTGTATTCTGAATCCTGCTCCGCCTCGGAGTTGTCATCCAAGTCTGAGCCTTCTCAAGTTAAAGAAGCCATTAAAGATCCTGAAGCTGAAAAAACACTGAGAAAAACGGCTAAAAAAGCGATTACAGACGCCAGAAAGCTTTATAAACGTGCTGGAAAATCCCTATCAGAGGATGTTCGAAAAGAAGTACTTGAGGCTATCGATAGCCTGGATAAGGGGCTATCGGATAATGAACACACGTGTTCCAATGACCTCAACAAGCTCAATCTGATTGTCAATAAGCGTTTAAAATTTGCTAAAAAATCTGGCACACGAGAGGTTTTTGAAAGCCTTCTCATCGCGATGCTTGTCGCTTTGTTCATTCGCACGTTCTTTGTTGAACCCTTTAAAATTCCTACACGTTCTATGGTTCCAACGCTGCTCGAAGGCGATCAGTTGTTTGTAACGAAGCTGAGTTATGGCATTCGCTTGCCTTTTATTGATAAATATGTCGTTCGTTTCTCTGAACCCCAGCACGGGGATGTCGTCGTCTTTAAATTCCCTCGTGAAGATGCTGCCCGTTATCTCGCTGTAACAAATTCCGGATGCCTCGCTGCTTCTTCACTCGCTGAACAAAAGGATTATATCAAGCGCATTATTGCTGTTGCTGGTGATAAGGTCGAAGTTATCGATCAGGTTGTTTATGTCAATGGGGAGCCTATTGCTCAGCAGTCCATATATGAAAGAACTGTTCAGAATTACATGTATATGGCCGATAAACGCCGCGAAAATTGGAATCGTGAACAGCATGGTGAGCATTCCTATATGACAATTACTCACGAATTGCCGAATAACCATTTTGGTCCAATTACCGTCGAACCCGATCACATCTTTGTGATGGGGGATAATCGCGATAATTCTGCAGATTCTCGATGCTGGGGACAAGTGCCATTCGATAATATAAAAGGCCGAGCACAGATTATATGGTGGTCCGGCGGTTCCCAGGGGCCTCGCACTGAGCGTATGTTTACCGGCATTGATTGAGGGTTAAGCGGCTATTCATGCTTTGCTTTTATTCGCAGAAATCTCTGCGAATAAAAGTATTAGTTTTCTGGTTCCGTCTGGTTTTCTTCGGGAGCTGCTGGGGCTTCATAGGGAAGCTCATTCGTTTCGTTTCGGCCATACGGATATTCTGGCGCAACATAACAGAATTTCTTTTCGCCAAGATCATCGCGACATGTATAGCTGCTTCGACAGTCGCCGTTGTCGCTACATTTTTTTAGGCAGTAGCTGATGGATTTGGTAAAAAAGACACACGTCGCATCTTCCGGGCATTCTTCGTCTGACTCGCAGTTGTAAACCAGACAATAACCACTTGGTGAATCGGTGTCGCAGACTGTTCCGGATGGACAATCGTTGGATGTACTGCATTTGTCGCCAATTGATGCTTCGCAACCGGCAAATATTAGAGCAGTCATTAATATGGCTGTTTTGCTTAATTTCATTGTCATCTGATGTGTTGAAAAAACATCTGAAACTTCGAAAATACGAAATCAAAACAGCAACACAGGTCTTCTGTATTGCCGTTTCGATTAACGAACATTCAAATCACACAAACATTGCGTGAATTTCTTTTTCGACTTCCTCGGGGGATTGCTGAAGAGATATCGATAATTCCTGAACGATTAGACCAATACCTGTATCAAATAGACGGCGTTGGCTAAAGCTTAAATCCTTAACGTTCTTCAGATGATAGAGTTCTCTGACAACATCTGCAACATCCTGAAGACAGCAGCTTGCCAGTTTGTCTGTCAAAATGCGTTGACGTTTTGTCCAGGGCACTGCTTTGGAGGCAGGAGGTGGATCTTTCAGGGATGAAATAATTTTTTGGGCTTCTTCTGCTGAAACGATTGGGCGAAGAGCACCTTTTTCTGCTTTTTCTGTTGCGATGGTTACTCGGCGTGGAGCTTGGATGAGCTCAAGAACATAAACTTGTGCACCCGGACCAAAAAGTTCGTTCGATTCGATTGCGACGATTTCACCAACACCATGACTTGGGTACACAACGCGTTCACCCACTTGCCATTTTAAATGTTTTGACGTCATTTTTATCTCGTTCTTCTTTATTGTTTCCAGCATCCGTTTTTTCTCCTTGACTTATCGAAGGCGAATGCATTAGTCCGTCTTCTTAACGGCTTTTTGCCTGAGAGTATTTCTGGCTTTTTCGTTTTTTTGCTTCTTGTGAAACATACTTTCACGTAGTCTTTTGTACTCCCTGAGCCTACATGGCTAATCAGCCGCCAAATCTTATAACATTTTTTGCTTTTAATTTCTACCCTATATCTGTGCGGTTTCTTTTGCCTTATCTGTTCATCTGCGCTAATTAACTGTATTTGGGGTGATTTGGATGATCCTGTATTTTTATGCTTTTGGATTTTTGCGCGTGTTGTTCTTTGCGGCGATTGAGTTGTGATCTTCGCAGTGGATAAAGGGAGTGTTCCTGTGACTTTGTCTTTTGACGACGCTCAAAAACGCGTCGATAATTGGATTTCTAAATTTGAAGAAGGGTATTTCAATCCCCATGTGCAGCTCTCGCGTCTCGTTGAAGAACTTGGTGAACTTGCAAGAGCTGTCGGGCATCAGACAGGCGTTAAAATTCCGAAATCCGCTGAATCGCTTCATTCTGTTGAAGAGGAATTTGGGGACCTGCTCTTTGTATTAATTTGTTTTGCTAATGCTCAAAATATCTCGATGGCCGAGGCTTTTGAAAAAACTATTGCCAAAATTGAGGCCAGGGATACTTCCAGATGGACTCTAAAAAAGGATTTTGTCGATGTCCAAAATGAAAAAGATTAAAAAAGCTCGTTTTGCTCTTCCCAATCTTGTGACGCTTGGCTCTGTCTTTTGTAGCTTTTTGTCGATGTCGTTTGCCCTCGAAGCTCAGGGATTGGCTGCACAACCTCGCGTGGATGCTTTCTTTTACTCAGCACTCGCAATTCTTGGCAGTATTATCTTCGATACTTTCGATGGAAAAGTGGCCAGATGGACTCACACTTCGACTAAATTCGGCATGGAACTCGATAGCCTCGCCGATGGCGTGAGTTTTGGCGTAACACCGGGGCTTCTCATCTATGCTTTTGCGCTCAATCAGCTTGGTATTTGGGGCCTTATCGCAAGCTTTCTCTTTGTTTCCGGTGCGCTGCTCAGACTCGCTCGATTCAATATCGAGGCTCCTGAGGAAGGGGTTCAGACGTATTTTAAAGGTATTCCGGCTCCTGGCGGTGCCGCATGTATCGCTGCCGTCGTCCTCGCATGTATCGACCTCAATCACATTGAATTTACTCAGGTCGATGTCAATATCCTCGCATGCCTCGCAGTTGGTGTCGGATTGCTCATGGTTTCAAACGTCAAATACAAGACTTTGAAAGGCAAAAAAACAAAGTACGATTACATCTATATCGCTGTCGGTGTACTCTTTTTTGCCTCCATGTGCTTTATAGAAACGCCTGCTATCGCTTTCTTCCTCCTCGTCTGTTACTTCGTCTTGTTTGGTATGCTCAATACGATTTATCTCAACTTGACCAGAGTGCCGCGAAGAAAGCATAAACGTAAAACAGTGACTGATATGCCCGCTGTTGCGTCTTCAAATGAAACAAAAGCCGAAACAAAAGCTGATGATAAAGCCGAAACAAAAGCTGAAGACTAATATAATCTTAGCAGTCCAATTCCTTGAGACGCTCTCTGGAGCGTCTTTTTTTTGTCAAGTACAGCAGGATATTTGGAATAACACTGGGGGATTATTTGGCATTTGAAATTCGCAAATCAATTTGCATATTCTGATTTCGAACATTAAAATCTTATATTTGGAGGTCTTTCTTTGGCTTTTAGGAGTTTATCTGTAATGAAAAAAAGTAATCTGATTGTGTTTTCTGCATTTCTGTGTCTGTATGTCTCCGGCTGTGACCTTCCAGATATTGTCGAACACGGTGAAACATGTCCACCTTCCAATGCTGTTGGTATTTTGAATTATATCGATACCCCTGAATGCACACCAGAATCATGTGATCCTGCTTCATATCTCGAAAATTTCAATATGCACGTTTGCCCCATCAAAGTTCCCAAATGTGTTGCAGATGAACCAATCGGAAACTATCACTGTGCTCGTGATACTGACTTTTCCTGCTATGATGGCGCGATCATCTGCGATGAACAGAAAGTTTGTATTAATCCGGCAGATCCCGAACATTGTGGCGCAACCAATTGCGATGAAGCCAGTAACTATGGCGGAACTCAATGCAACGGTGACTTCGTGCAATGCAAAAAATCTGGCACTACCTATAGTTGCCAGTGTGCTGATGGGGCCATTTCATGTGACGGCGAGTGCATTTCTCCTTCAGCCAATGCAACGTGCGGTGCAAACAGTTGTGATAAAGACGCCAATTATAACGGCAAAGTTTGCGGTCAGAACGAAGCATGTACGCAGACCGATGAGGGGTTTGATTGCCAATGTCTGGACGGATATGTGCGATGTGGTGACAAATGTATTGATCCCAAAAACGACAACGAACACTGTGGTGCTTCTGGACAATGCACATCCACAGAAGCTCAGACTGCCGACTACGTCGGCGTAGATTGTGCCGCCAGTAATGGCATTTGTATTGACGGACAATGCGGATGCAATAGCAACAGCGTTTGGTGCTCGATTGACGGGCAAACAAAATGCTGGTCAAAACTCGGCAACAGTACGTGCAATGTGCATATCAAAGAAGGTACGGATGAGTGCGAATTCACAACCTGCACTGATTTGCAGAAATGTGATTACAACTCCGATGGTGGTTTCTTCTGCGTTCAGATGGATTGCGGTTTTGGCGAACAAATCTGCTACGAAGGGGACGAACGCAAATGTGTTTCCAAAACGGATATGCATCGATGCGGTTCATGCAGTTTCGATTGTGCTCTGCAGTCCAAAGCCAATGCAGTCGCTTCTGGCTGCGAAATGAATGGCGAAACACCCACTTGCTCATTCACATGCAATGACGGCTTTATGAACTGCAGTGGCGATCAATTCGCGCCAGAATGTGTTGACCTCAAAAATTCGAAAGACCATTGTGGGGCTTGTGGAACGGTTTGTTCTGCTAGTCAAGTCTGTGAAAACGGTACATGTGTCAGTCAAAAGTGTGATCCGGATCAGTGCAGTATTAAGCTCGATAACGGTGCTTATGAATGCAAAAATGTCGTAACCGCATGCGGTCCGTCGTGTACGAACTGCAACCTCGATCCAAGTGGACAATGTCTGAACGGCACTTGCGTTTACTCACGGTGCCCGGATAACTTTCATCCCGTTTACAATTCGTCATCCCAGATTACATGGTGTGACCAGAACTCTGTGGTTTCATGCGCTTCTCCGACGATGTCGCCTCTGGAATCACCTCAGAATTGCGACACAAACAGACCGTCGGATGCAACCGAAATGGCTTGCGAAAACGGGGCATGTCGCGTCAAATCCTGTGCAACAGGAACGACGCTCAATAGCGCTCGTACGGCCTGTGACCCCATCATTTGCGGTGGTAATGAGTATCTGGAAGGCAATACATGCAAACCGTATGTGACCAACTGTCCGTCTGGCCAGCATATCAGCATTGATAACAAGTCCTGTGAACCCAACACCAATTCCAGTTGTGGCCCCACAAACGGACACGGGGTCGCCTGTTCCGGTATTACATCAACCTGCCAAAACGGCGTTTGCGGATGCGCTGACCCCAAGAAAGCTCCAAATGCCAATGGTACTGCATGCATACAAAGAGGTTGTATGGACTGGCCTGGTGTCAATAAAACTGATTGCGTTGGCGCAGATGCAGGTACCTATCTTTGTGTTGAAACAGACTGCATTGCTGGCTTTTCATCGCATCGCGCATGTTCTGGCTCTGAAACCTGGGGCTCTTGTCGTCCTATGTCGGCGAATAACAACTGTGCAGAGCTTGGATATGCTGGCGCGCCAATTGGCGGATATTGTACTTCCGAGAACGGGTGCCTTCCCGGTTATGTCAAATACCATTTAGTCTGTCTTCCAATGGATGTCTGCTGCGGTTCCTCGTGTTACAATTGCAGAGCTCAGGGCAAAACATGTGATGGTTCAAACTGCATTTAATCCTCATTTGTTTTTATCGTGATTTTTTTGATTTCGCGGCCTGTCCGTTGGATACGGCCGCGTTGCGGTACTATGCCTTCGGCATACGTACCGCCTGTAAAGTGCTTTGCCTGTATCTATTCAGCCAGGGGATAAGTATTAGCAACTGATATGCTG
Organism: Myxococcota bacterium; assembly: GCA_045599925.1. Taxonomy (GTDB): domain Bacteria; phylum Myxococcota_A; class Bradymonadia; order UBA4248; family UBA4248; genus UBA4248. Next base: position 17,727 of record JAZRWV010000611.1, on the reverse strand, counting down.
GTAAAGCCAGGGGATTGTGCGTGTAGGGTGGGGTCCCCTACACGCGCTTAACTCAAATAAGGCGCATTTCATAATATAGGTATCGCGGCTTAAACATTATGGATTCTTAAGGACTTAGTCCTTAAGCAGGGTCTGGGGCAGAGCCCCAGCCATAATCTTTGCCTGTGGCATGCGCGCTTTACCTCTCGCAAATATGGGCGCTGTCTGATAAAAGCGCGAAGCGCCGGACGGCGTATCGGGCAAACCGACCGATAGCCGGCCGAAATCTGCCGCGTATGACCGAAGGGAATAGCGGCGTTTCCTCCATAAATTTCATTCATTTTCATATCATTCAGTGCAAACCGGCTCACTATGATTCAGATTTCCGGCCTTACAAAATACTTTGGTCCTCAAAGACTTTTTGACGATATTACGTGGCAAATCGACCGCTTTCAGCGCACGGCGCTTGTCGGACACAATGGCGCCGGTAAGTCGACGATCCTCAAGATTATTGCGGGTCAGCTCGACCCAGATGGCGGGCAGGTCATCATTCCAAAAAACGTTTCTATTGGCTATCTGCCCCAGGAAATCACGATCCTCGATAAAAAACCGGCCCTCGAACTCGTGCTTTCCGGCAAGCAAAATGTGCTCGATCTCGAGGCCGAAATTGAAGTTCTTCAGCAAAAAGTGCAAGATAATCCGACCGAAGACTTGATTTCTCTGCTCGGCGAAAAACAGCATGAATTCGAGACTTCCGGCGGATATGGCCTTCGTGCTCAGGCGCAGTCCATCATGGCCTCGCTCGGGTTCAGAAATGACGAACTCAACAAGCTCACCACCGAGTTTTCCGGCGGATGGCAGATGCGCATTCTCCTCGCGCGGCTCCTCTTGTCTAAACCCGATTTGCTCCTCCTCGACGAACCCACAAACCACCTCGATATCGAGTCGCTTGCATGGCTCGAATCGTTCCTCGCCGGATATCCTGGTGTGCTGCTCATCGTCAGCCATGACCGCGCTTTTTTGAACCATGTCATCGACGGCGTCGCCGCGCTCGACGACAACGGACTGCTGCTTTTCCCAGGCAATTACGACCATTATCTGGAGTTGCGCGAAGCTCTCGAAGTTCAGCTCGAAAAAACGGCGGAACAGCAAAAACAGGCCATTGCGGAAAAACAAGCCTTTATTGAAAGGTTCAGGTACAAGGCCACGAAGGCAAAGCAGGTTCAGAGCCGCGTTAAACAGCTCGAAAAAATGGAATCCGTTCAGCTGCTTCAGAATCGAAAGAAGATTCATTTTCATTTTCCGGCTCCGGAAAGACCGCCTCAGATTCTGCTCGAACTTCGACATGCTTCGAAAGCTTATGGCGATAATGTCGTTTATAAAAACCTCGATTTTCGCATTTATCGCGGCGACAAGATGGCCCTTGTGGCACCTAATGGCGCCGGAAAATCTACGCTGATTAAAATGCTCGCCAATATCATTCCGTTTGATGGAGAGCGATTGCTCGCTGATCGCGTGCATCTGGCACATTTTGCTCAGCATCAGATCGATGCATTGGATTTTCAGAAAACGCTGCTCGAAGAAGCCGGTTATGAGCTTCCGAATACGATTAATATGACGATGCTTCGGGCGGCACTTGGCGCTTTTTTATTTACGAATGAGGATGTAGACAAGCCGGTTTCTGTTCTTTCCGGTGGTGAAAAGAACAAGCTGGCGCTTGCGAAAATTCTTCTTCGTGCTCCGAATCTTCTGCTCCTCGATGAGCCAACAAACCACCTCGATCTCGATAGTCGCGAAGCCCTTGAACAGGCTCTCATCGACTATCCGGGAACGATTGTCGTGATTTCACACGACCGGTGGTTTATTGATAAAGTCTGCAATAAGATTGTTTCAATTGAACACGGCAAAATCGATGTTTTTGAGGGAACTTATTCCGAACATGAAGCATTTGTGGCCGCGCAGGCGGCTGCCGCCGCCCCTGATGTCGCTGCAGAATCCGATAACCTGAACGCCAAAAAGAAAAAACGCGTCGAATCTGCTCAACAGCGCGAAGCGATTAAAAAAGCGACAAAAAGCATTTCGGAGCGCATTAAAAAACTCGAAGCCAGGACAACTGAACTCGAAAAGTGCATTGGGGATGCTGATGATCTGCTCAGTGACCCGGAAACCTATAAAAACAGTGCCAGAATTAAGGAACTGACGACCTCAAAAGCCGCTGCACAGAAAGAACTCGACGATGTGATGGAGCAGTGGATGGAAGCTCAGGAGGAACTCGAAGAGGCCATGGCAGCTTTTGATGGGAATGCTTGATGCTGATCTGTTATTCATAAAAAAACGCGCCAAATGGCGCGTTTTTTAGTTGATGGATTGATTTTCCGCTGCTGGAACGATGATGGAAACCTTGCGTTTGCCGAATGAAAGTCCAGTCGTCGGATTGTAAACATCGATATAGGCTGTGAACACCTGGGATTCGGATGTTTGTTGAACACAGTTGTCGTTTTGGGCCTTAACCGTGAAATGAAGTGTTGCTCCCTTGCGAGTCAGGCTTGATGTGCCGGGTGCAAAGTTTGTAAACCCGTTAAAGTAATCCGAATCACCGACTTTGGTAGGAACGGCTTCGGGATTGCACGATTTTTCAGGTTCCTGCGATGGGGGAATATAGGATGTTGCAATGACCTGTTTGATAAAGCAGGAAGTGTCTTTATCAGTTCCTGCGATAGGAAGACCGCTGATTCGTGTTGAAACATCATAAGTTCCGTATTTGAGCAGAGCATCTACGCCACTGACGATGGTTGACGAAACGTCGGCCTGTAAAGCCTGATAGGACAAAATGCATTGATTGGGTTTACCATTGATGTATTCTGCATCCGTGACTTTTGCACCGAGACAGCATTTGTTGTTTCCGCAGGTATTTGCAAATGCGCATGCGGGAACGACTGCGGATGAATCTTTAGCCCACAAGGTCATCTGGCCGTAGAGATCTGCTTCGTGGACGTTCTGTTTATTCGGGACGCTCAGAGTAATGACGCGAATACCTTTGCTCTGGAGAGCCTGAATGACTTCTGGTGAATAGTGCGGATTTACGACGGACTGATTGTACGTCATGTAATTGTGATCATGTGAATACGCATCGGTTGTATGAATGATAATGGGAAGTGTGTCTTTTCTGAAATCAACACCGCCCCAGGTATCTGTGGCATTGGTGTGAGCATCAATGGTTCCGAGAGTCGTGCTGTTGTCGACCCAGGAGGCTCCACCTGCACCTGTTGCGATTTGATAGAGAGCTTCGATACCGCTTTCGGCGACGTCATTGCCATGACGCGTCGTAAATAACGGGTTGTTCATATAATTCTGAACGGTCGTTGCATCCGTGGAAACTGTTCCGAGGAGGCGGAATGGCAAATCCCCGCTTGCGGCAACGCCATAATTTCCAATCGGAAAATCGTCAAAGTTTGTCAGGCCAAAACCGCTGTCATCGACCATAGATTGAATGCTGGTGATGGTATTCTGAATGTTGTTTTTGACGTTGGAAATTGTTTCCGACATGGATTCTGTCGTATCGACATTGAAAACGAGGTCGACTCTTTGAACACTGGGTTCAAAAAGCAGGCTGTCATGTTTCAAGTCACCGCCATATGGCAGTTCAAAATAGAATTCAAATACATCGGTAACACCGAGTTTTGTATTGCAGACGACGTCTTCTAAAGAAGCGGGTTTATCGCCATTGAGAAGGCCATTTTCGAGGGCATATCTGGCTGCTGAATATTCTGCACCATCCAAAAAGCCATCGCCATCGCTGTCTGAAACGTTAATTCCGGAAATGCCGTTGCAAATCAGTTCGTCCGGATCGGCAAGACCATCGCCATCGCAGTCTGAATATGTAAAGCAATAGCGCATATTACCATCGGAATCGATGTGATACAGGAGTTCTCCATTTTCATCGATTTCATCACCATCAGGAATGCCGTCGCCGTCACTGTCATTGGTGTACATATTCATGACACCGTCAAAATCGCTGTCTTCGCGTATTTCATCCTTATCCGGTATCGTATCGTTGTCTGAATCCAAGTCCATGTAATCGGGAATCGTATCCCCATCAGAATCCCAGGGATTATCAGGTGTTCCTGGTTCACACCATGTTTCGCCGCATTTGCGGGCGAGGTGGCCGTCTGTCAATAAACCAAAGATTTCTTCGATATCGAGGTATCCGTCTCCGTCGTTATCTTTGGAAATGTAGTCGGGAATATCGTCTCCATCGGTATCTACAGGATGCAGAGGATCCTGGCCGGCTTCTATTGTATCTGAAATGCCATTTCCATCAGAGTCTGTTGTCAGAAAGTTATAGATGCCATCGGGATTCGTCGAAAGAGGTTCGTTGGTAAATATGCCTTCGTTATAAGATTCAATACTGTCAGGAATGGTGTCGTTGTCACTGTCAGAATCGAGGCAATTGACAAGACCGTCTCCGTCCGTATCTTCGGTACACGAATCCCATTTGTTTGGAATGGTGTCACCATCAGAATCAACCATATCATTATCTGTGGTGTTTTCTGGTGGTTTTGGGGATGGGGTGTCGTTACCACCTGATGAACCCTTGACACAGTGGCCATTTTTGCAAATCTGTCCGCCCATGCAGTTGGCATTGCTTGTGCAGGTATTGCCATTTCCTGTGGCTTTGGGATCCTGAACACATTTGTTGTTTTCGCAGATCAGGCCACTTGCACATTCTGCATTTTCGGTACAGGCTGCATCAAGTTTGCCATCGGATGAATACGCAACACATTTTCCATTTTCACAAACAGAATCGCCGGTACAATCATCCTCAATGGTGCACTCGGAATTCGATTCCGAATCACTATTGCATCCATATAATCCACAAAAAACTGCAATGAATGTCAGACTTAATACGTTCCGAATTTTCATTTCAACCCTCCGGAAAATAGAGAACCATTGCTGATTTTATCTAATTCTTTAGGGAACGTCATTCATTTTCATGGTTTGAATCACAAAGTCTGTAATCGTTCCGTGTGGGTTAAGCCTGACAAACGACCAACAAACAACGCAAAAACTCTTGCCACATCTGATTTCATAGCGTAGAAGCTCGCCTTTCGGCAGTGAACTTGTGCCGAAATGACAATAAATGCACAATGTAAATGACATAAGGATGATTTTATCATGCAATCAGGTCTGGTTCAGAAACTCAGTCCGAAGCTCAAAGGCGCGCAGCGCCGCCAGTTGCGTGGACTTGCTCACGCTCTCAAACCCGTCGTTCAAGTCGGTCAGCAGGGCGTTACCGAAATGGTCATCAAACAGCTCGAAACGGCCCTTTACGACCACGAACTCGTCAAGGTTAAAGTCAACAACACCTTTGACGGCGCCATCGAAGATGTCGCCATCGGTCTGACTGAAGGTACGCAGAGCGCCTGCGTTCAGCAAATCGGACACATCCTTCTTTTTTATAAAGCCAATCCTGACAATCCCGTGATTGAACTCATCAAAACATCCGAAAAGGTCTGAAAATGCTTCGTATTTGTGTGGATGAGCAGTGGCCTAATGCTCGTCAGATCGCTCGCGTTGCCGATATCATCAAGGATGGCGGCCTCGTCGTCTATCCGACTGATACCATTTACGGCCTCGGGTGCGACATGATGCAGAAAAAATCCGTCGAACGCGTCTATCAGATGAAGGGCAAGGATCGAAAGCATCCGCTTTCTTTCATTTGTCCGGATCTCAAGAATATCGCCCGATATGCGATTGTTTCGAATGTCGCTTATCGCCTGATGAAGCGCATTCTTCCCGGCGCTTATACGATTATTTTGCCTGCGTCGCGCGAAGTGCCGCGCCTGATGCTCAGCAAGACGGCAACGGTCGGCATTCGCGTTCCCGCGCATCCCGTCACAAAAATGCTCGTCGACTGCCTCGACAATCCCATCATTACGACTTCCGTGCCTTCGCCCGAAAATGTTCAGTTCAGCGATCCCGAAGATATCGCTCACAGACTGCCTTTCCTCGATGCCATTATCGACTGCGGCCTTATTGCTCCGGAACCTTCGACGGTTATCGATATGACCGAGGATATCCCGCGCCTCATTCGCCAGGGCAAGGGTCCGATTGATGCGATTCCGGATCTCATCGTCGATGACGATTCCAATTGATCGGATTTTTTGACATCGCATTTTATCGCACGAAAATGGGAATGATTTTTCGGGCGGCGATCCTTTTCGCTTCGCGAATACGGATCGCCCCGGCGGCTATTGTTGCGCAATACGCCGCCGTTTTCTCATTTTTTTATCTTCATGCTGGCTATAACCATGATCGATCCACTTCCCAACCATTCCTGTGTTGCTGTTTTCGGACTCGGTGCTTCCGGCATTGCTGCCGCCAATCTCCTTGCCTCTTTCAATAAAACGATAATTGCATCCGATACTGCCGATGAATCCAAACGACAGGAGTTCCTGGACAAGCTCCCTAATGGAACGGAACTCGTTCTCGGACGCAATGAAATCGGGAAAGCTACTGCCATTGTGACGAGCCCCGGGCTTGAACCGTCTTCACCGATTTTTATGGAAGCCGCTTCGCGACAAATTCCCATTTATGCCGAACTCGAAATCGCCGCCAATGCAACAGAAATTCCCATCGTCGCCATTACGGGAACCGATGGAAAAACGACGACGACAACGCTCACTTCTCACCTGCTCAATCAGTGCGGCGTGAACAACCAGATGGGCGGAAATGTTGGCATTCCTTTGTGTCACGTCGTGAAGGAAACCGAAAAAGCCGATTGTTTTGTCGTCGAAACGAGTGCTTTTCAGCTCGTGTTCTGTCCGGCATTTCGTCCGCATATCCTCATCGCAACCAATATTGCGGAAGATCACAGCGAGTATTTTAAGGGCGACTGGAATAAATACGTCGAGACGAAACGCCGTCCGCTTGCGGTCATGCATGCGGACGATATCGCAATTCTGAATGCATCCGACCCGGAGATGCGCACATGGAACCGGTACACGACGGCAAAATGTGCGTGGTATGGTTCAAAACGCGAGGATATTCCTGCAGATGCAACGCATTTTGCCTGTATTCAGGACGGCCGCATTCTCTTTAGCATGAATGGCGAAGAGAACAGTCTTTCGCTCGACGATCTCAAGCTGAAGGGCGAACACAATGCGATGAATGTGATGGGCGCAGTTCTGGCGTCTTTGTTCATGGGATGCACGTTCGACAAAGTGATTGCGGCGATTGACTCGTATCAGATTCCGCCGCATCGTCTGCAGCACATTCGTACGCTTCGCGGCATTGATTTTATCGATGATTCGAAAGCGACGAATCCGCATGCGGGTATGGCGGCTCTGGCGACGATCGACAAACAGACGGTTCTCATCGTGGGTGGCGTCGATAAAGGGCTTTCGATGACGGACTGGATCAACATGATGGCCAAAAATGTCCGTCACATCATGGTAATCGGGGCTTTGACGGAACGTTTTTGCAGCGAAGCAGGGCAGCTGAATACGCCGTGCAAGCTTCACTTGTGCAAAACCCTTGAAGAATCGGTCGTTCGCGGTTATGAACTTGCACTTCAGGACGGCTGTTCGGTTGTGATGCTTTCGCCGGGCTGTTCGAGTTACGACATGTTCAAGAGCTATGGCCAGCGCGGTGATTGTTTCGCCAAAGCCGCTATGGATATTGTGGAATAATCCAAAAAGGTGATGCGTATGCCGCAGGCATAGCAGCACCGGCGAGCCGTATTCGCGAAGCGAATAGGCAAGCCAAATAAATTAGAAAATAAGTAAAACTTAGTTTGGGAAATGCTAATCAATTGAAATGCTGGCTTTATTTAGGTTTCAATGTGCAGGGGGGGGACACATCCTTAATAAGGCTCATCAGTTTAAATTGGTATGGCGGCTTAAACTTATGGATTCTTAAGGGCTTAGTCCTTAAGTGGGGTACGGGGCAAAGCCCCGGCTGAAAAAATATGCAGATTAAACCGATTCTCATTGCAGTTGAAGGCATTGATGGTGCCGGAAAGTCCACGCAGATTCCCAGAATTGCTGCGTGGTTTGAGCGTCATGGCATGAAGGTTTCTGTGTCGTGTGAACCGACGCATGGGCCGATTGGCATGAAAATACGCACGGCCAAAGAGCGGCTTGCACCGGATGTCGAGCGCCAGCTTTTTGTGGATGACCGACGCGAACACCTCGAAACTTGTCTGCTTCCTGCCATCAAACGCGGGGAAATTGCGTTGACGGACCGATATTTTTACAGTTCGATTGCCTATCAGGGAACGCGTGTCGATGCATTTGATCACGTGCCTTCGGAGCAGGAACTCGAGCATCTTCAGAACGAGATTTATGCGCAGCATCGCGTTTTTGCGCCCGAAGCCGATATTCTCATCCTTATCCGACTCGACGTCGATATCGCGCTGCAGCGCATGAAAGCTGGTCGCGATGCCCTTGATCCGTTCGAAAACAGGCAGAATCTGCTCAATGTCGCGCATGCTTTTGAGCGCATTGCGCAAAAACATCCGTGCGTCATTTCTGCTGATGCTTCGCAGAGTCCCGATGTCGTGACGGCCCAGCTCATTGAACAGCTCGAAAACTGTCCACTTTTCGCATGAAACAAAGCTTTATTTACGATGATGATGGCGAGCGTCTGGACGTCTTTATGTCCGGAAAGGCGGCGGATTATTCGAGGGCTCAAATCAAGCGTGCTATCGAATCTGGCGCTGTTTGTATCGACGGTTCTGTGTGTGTCAAAGCTGGAAGAAAGCTCAGGCGTGGTGAGAAAATCGATTGGGAATTGCCCGATTTGACCGAACCCGGGGCTCTTGAGGCCGATCCGGATGTTCGATTTAGGATTTTGTATACTGACGACCACATCATCGTCATCGACAAACCGGCGGGGCTCGTTGTTCATCCCGGGGCCGGAAATCCAGATAAAACTCTGATCAATGGTTTGCTGGCTCAGTTTCCGGAAGTCCGTGAAATTGGTGAGGCTGAGCGGCCCGGCATCGTGCATCGTCTGGATGCCGAAACGAGCGGTTTGCTCATTGTGGCGCGTTCGCAGGCGGCTTATGAAAAACTCGTTGCCATGTTTGCCCGACACGACATTCATCGCCAGTACTGGGCCATTTGTCTGGCTCCGAAACTTCCGGATTCCGGGCGTTTTGACACGCCGTATGGCCGGCATCCCACTCAGCGCGTCAAATACTCGTCCAAATTCGAAAATGAAAAACGCGCAGTGACGGATTTTCGAGTTATTGCTAGAAATGAACGAGGTTTTGCACTCGTGACGTGTCTGCTTCAGACCGGGCGTACACATCAGGTGCGCGTGCATCTGAGCGATCACAACGCACCAATTCTTGCCGATCCGCTTTATGCTCCGCAAAATGTACTCAAAAATAAGTTCATTCAGCGGCTGGCTCTTCATGCCGGAAAACTTGTTTTTTCGCATCCCGTGACGGGAGAACACTGCGAATTTAAGTCGCCATTTCCGGAGGATTTTGCAAGTGCACTTCGCGATTTGAACCTCTGTCCTGAATCTGGAGGCCTTATTCCATGACTCAAAAAAAAGAATCGATATCGAGTTTTGGCGTCGTCATTCACGATGTTCAGCGAATGGCAGGGATTGCCAATGTCATGCGGAAATTTGGCTTTGGCAATATCATTCGTGCCGTGCGTTCGGGGCTTACGGTCGATACGAGGTCATCGCAGGAAATTCTCGATCAGTTCAAGGAACAGCCTTCGAGCATGGCTTCGAGGCTCAGATCTGCGATTGAAGAACTCGGCACGACATATATTAAATTCGGCCAGATGCTCTCGACGCGATACGATTTGCTGCCGAGGGATATCATCGACGAACTGGCTAAACTCCAGGATTCTTCGCCGCAAATGCTGTTTGATACCATCGAAGCCATTCTCAATCAGGCTTATGGCGATTATCACGACATTTTTGAATCGATTGAAGAAAAACCGCTGGGTTCTGCTTCGATTGCGCAGGCGCACCGGGCTACGCTCAAAGACGGCACAAAAGTCGTGATAAAGATTCAGCGTCCAAATCTTTTACCGCTCATTCGAAGCGACATCGATATCCTGAATCTTTTTGCCAGGGTTCTCGATAATAATATCGAAGAAATTGCGTATTTTGGGCTTCCAGATCTCATTCGGGAATTCGAGCAGTCGATCATTTCCGAACTCGATTTTTGTCATGAACTCGAAAATATCGAGTACTTTGAGCGAAAATACGGGGAAAATCCGATGTTTGTGTTCCCGACGCCATTCAAAGAGCTGTCGCGGCAGAACATTCTCGTAATGCGGGAAATTGAGGGGCAGAAGATCACGGCGGTTGAGGCCAATACAGAAAATGCACATCGAATGGCGGATGCCATCCTTGATATGGCGTTTGATATGGTTTTTCGGGAAGGTGTTTTTCATGCAGATCCGCATCCGGGCAACGTTTTTGCGACGCCAGATAACAAAATTGGCCTTATTGATTTCGGTCTTGTCGGGAAATTTACCAAATCTCAGCGTTCTGAATTTACGCGCATTATTCTTGCGGTGCATTTTGGCGATTGTGCGGTCATTGCGAGGACGCTTCTCAGTCTTGGACATCCAACAAAACGCGTGATTCTGTGTGATCTTGAAGCCGAAATTTCCAATATTTTGTCGAGGTATTATCAAGCGTCCTTAAAAGACATCGACATTGCGTCCTTTGCGACGGATTTTATTTCGGCCGGTCAGAAATTTGCGGTTCAAATTCCTTCGGAGTTCACGAACGCGATTCGTGCGCTCATCAATATTGAGGGGATTATTCAATATCTGAATCCGGATTTTGACATTATTAAAACGTTGTCTCAGTTCTCGCAAAAGCTGTTAGCTGACAGCATGAAGAAAGAGGACTTGCTGACGCATTTGTTCCAGGCAGGGCTGAATGTGGCGGAAATTGGTCACACAGTGCCATCGCATCTGACGCAGATGGTTCAGGATTTGGAACATGACGGGTTGGCGATACGCCTGCCGGAAAGCGCATTAAGTCCGGCTTCTGATGCGATCAACGGGCTTGCAACGAGGCTTTCGGTCTCATTCATGCTGGTGGGAATCACGATTGCATTAATTTTGATGAATGAGTCCTCTCTGATTTTGATGACGATTGCGCTCATTCTTGATTTGTTGTGGGTGATGGTATTGTTGATATGGCATTTCAAAGGGCGAACGACAAAGCAAAAGTTGAGTATTAATCCGATGTTGACGCGCATGAAACGCAGAAGACAATGGTTTAATTAAATGTGCAATGTGCAATTTAATGAGCAATGACGCCGTTGCTTTGCAACGGCGATTTAAGCATTATGAGGCTATAATTGTTCAATGCAAAATGTACATTGCTCATTGAACTTGACAGAAATCCCAAAATAAACTATTAGGCCGCGCGCTTTTACGAGGGTAAAAGCAATTGTAATTTCGCTGTGATCTGTTTACCCGGGTTAGACATCCGGAGGCAAACGGATCAGGACATTCCGCAGTTGATAATGTGATTGGCTGCGATGTTGCGGTAAGCGCCGCAGAAGGTTTTAATTCGCACGATTTTGTGCAAGCAGTAAAGAAAAGGAAAAAAATGAGCCGTTACACTGGTCCACGCGTTAAAATTCTCCGTCGTTTTGGTTGTGCTCTTCCGGGGCTTACCCGCAAGACTGTTGCAGAAGGTGTGAATCCTCCAGGTGAACATGGTGCAAACCATCGCCGTAAAGTGAGCGAATATCGTGAACACCTCGATGAAAAACAGAAAGTTCGTCTGAACTATGGTCTCAGCGAACGTCAGTTTGTTATTTACATGAAAGCCGCTATCAGCAGCAAACTCGACACGGGTCTGCGTCTGATCCAGCTTCTTGAGAGCCGCCTTGACAACTTCGTGTTCCGTGCCGGCTTTGCCCCCACAATTCCTGCTGCTCGCCAGATCGTCAATCACGGTCACATCCTCGTCAATGGCCGTAAATGCGATATCGCCAGCTTCCAGGTTCGTCCGGGTGATGTCATCTCCCTCCGCGAACGCAGCAAAAAAATCCAGAGCATTCAGGACAGCATTGCTACTCCGTCACTCGCACGCCCGAGCTATGTCGAATTTGATGCCGAAAAACAGACGGCCAAGATGACTGATCTCCCAGTCCGTGAAGATGTCCCCATCACAGATCTTCGCGACAACCTCATCATCGAGTTCTACAGCCGCAAGGTGTAATACCGTTCAGATTTCGCGCCCTTCGCGGGCGCTTCGGCGCATGCCCTCTTTGGCATGCGCTTTTTTTTATTCCTCAGATATCCAGTTTATACAGGAATTCAAATGGCCGTATTAAAAGCTGCTATTCCAAAGGGTACTCGCGATTTTCTGCCTGAACAAATGCGCCAGAGATATCGCGTTATGGATACGATTCGTCGCGTATATGAACGTCATGGTTTTGCGCCTATCGAAACGCCTGCAATTGAAAACATCGAGACTTTGATGGGAAAATATGGCGAAGAAGGCGATCAGCTTCTCTTTAAGATTCTGATGAGAGGCGCAAAAGCAGCTTCCGGTCAGTGTGATTTGGGGCTTCGCTATGATTTGACCGTGCCTTTGTCGCGTTTCGTTGCAATGCATCAAAATGAGATTGGCCGAATCTTTAAGCGTTATCAGATGCAGCCTGTTTATCGCGCAGATCGTCCGGGACATGGCCGTTTCAGAGAGTTTTATCAGTGCGATATCGATATGATTGGGGCACCGGCTCCGATTCCAGAAATATCCCTGCTTCATGCTGTCAGTGATGTCTTTGATGAACTCAAATTCGGAAACCTTTGCATTCATATCAACGACAGACGCATTCTGCGTGCGATGATTGAGGTTTGTGGAATCAATATTGAGCAGGAAACAACGGCGATTACCGCAATTGATAAGCTCGATAAAATTGGCATTGAAGGCGTTGAAAAAGAACTGACTGAACGCGAAATCAGTGAAGAAAGTGCGAAAAAGTTGCTCTCTTTGATTCAGGCAAAAGAGACGAATGAAGATACTTTAAATGCACTGGAAATGCTGTTCGCTGGTCGTGATGAAGCCATTCAAGCCGTGTCAGAACTACGCGTCATTGTGGATGCTGCTGGTTATTTTAACCATGCACCTCAGATCCGCGTAAGTCCTGAACTTGCCCGTGGATTGAATTATTACACTGGCGCGATATTTGAGATTCAGGCTGAAGGTTTGAGTTCGAGTATTGCAGGTGGCGGTCGTTATGATCATCTTATCGGAATGTTTTCCGGCCGCGATATTCCAGCCGTGGGAATCAGCCTTGGGTTTGAACGTATCTGTGTGATTATGCAGGAACGCGGGATGTTCGACAGCGAACGATGCGATGTCGATGTCGTCATTGCACCGGCCTGCGCATCTGCGCTTCATGCCGCAACCGCATTTTCAGGTCGGGTGAGAGAACTCGGATGTTCCTGTGAGATGTATCCGGGGTTCGACAAGCTGGCCAAACAGTTCAAATACGCTAATGAACGCAATGCACATTATGTTGCGGTCTTTGGGGAAGATGAACTCGCTGCTGGAAATGTTACCCTCAAGGACATGGTGAGTGGTGAACAGAAAACGGGAAGTGTTTCATCACTGACGGTTGAGAATGGGGTATTGTGTTTAAAATGATGACAACAGCATGACATATCGGCAAAGCATGATATGTCATGTACCAAAAAGCTTGTCATTTTCTGTGCGTTCTTTATAGTAAGCTGCCTTCGAGTTTGGGGGAGTTTGTTTAATTTAGTTGGAGAACCTGAGTATGCTTCAGGATTTAAGAGACCAGAAAAACTCCGGTCTCATTGTTATATTCTTTGCTCTTATCATTCTTGCTTTCGTCTTTATGTTCGGTCTTCCGAGCACGGATTGTGCTTCGAAATCGCAGCCGGATGTTGGAACTGTTGGTAAACATACCATTACGTATGAAATGCTTCGCAGTCAGATTCTGCAGCATTATGATGACAACATTTTTAGCAATATTGCTTATACCGATACTGCAATGAAAATGACACAATCCATTGGCGTCATTTATCTGCTTGCCGATGATGCACGTGAAGCTGGACTTCGCGTCAGTGATGATGAATTGCATGATTACATCACAAACTGGGAATCAGGGAATCCGGATATTCTGCGTTATGGTTTTCTGCAAAAAAATAAGTTTTCGCAGCAGGGTTATAACAATGCGCTGAGTCGATTTTCAATTTCAAGCCGTGACTATGAGGCTTATAAACATGAAGAATTGCTCGCACGTCGTTATCTGACACTGTTGGCTTCTTCGATTAGCGTTTCCGACGAAACCCTCTGGCAGACTTTTGCTGAAGACAATGCTACAAGTACACTGGAAATCGTGCGCTTAACTTCTGACGCCGTTAAAGCGACGTTTAAACCGCTGTCGGATGAAGAAATTGCAGCTTTTGAAAACTCCGATGACGTGAAAAAGTATTACGACGAACATCGCGGTGAATTTACAACGCCTGCTAAAGCTAAAATGCAGCAGATCGTTATCCAGAAAGATAACTCCAAATTGCAGAATCCTGGCGCCAAAACGGTCAAAAGTCAGCTTCCGAACCAGCGTGCTGCTATTGCAATGCGTCAGGCATCTGAAAATGCAAATGCAGATTTCAACCAGCTGTTTGATGATTATGATGAATCCTCAAACAAAGACAGCAAGGGTGTGACAGGGCTTCTCAGCATCGATATCATGGATGAAAACCTTCAGAAAGCTCTGGATGGTAAAAAAGTCGGTGATGTTTTCCAAGTTGAACTCTCTGATCGATATATCATCGTTAAATTGATGGAACAGACGGAAGAAGTCGTTTCTCCTCTGGAAAATGTCAAAAATGAAATTTCAAAGAAAATGCTCGAAGATGCGCGTATTGCCAATCGCATTGACGAAACATCCGCAAACATGATTTCACTGGTTTCCGGTGGAAAATCGATGGAAGATGCATTGAATGCAACACTTTATGCGAATGTTTTGGCTGAACAGCCAGCAGCTCCAGCGGTTGCAGAGGGTGATAATGCGGATGTCGCAGCTGCTGCAGAACCAGTTGCTGCCGCTGTTCCAGCTGATTTGCCAATCGTTCCGGAATTTTCACGCATTCAGCCAAGTATGTTGAATGATGTCGCAACGAATAGCGGGTTTATCAATGGCATTGGCGTGAGCGACGATATGTCTCGCGATATTCGTGCTGCTGCTGAAAATAGCGTTCTTGCAAAAGCTTATAAGATTGGCGTCGATACCATTATCGTTCGCGTCGTTTCGAAGAAAGAAGCCAGTCGTGAAGAGTTTGCTGAACATGTGAATGAACTTCGTCAGGTGGCAATTGCTCAGAAAACAGTGGAGTTGATTGGTGATGCGGATAGCATTCTTTCACTTCAGAGCGAACCTGGTGTGTCTCCTTATGGCGTTTGGATTCAGCAGAAGATTGCTGATGCAGAAGCTTCAGGTCGTTTGAAGTATAACAATTCGTATTTCGAACGCGATCGTGTTGCGAGACAGAAACGTCAGCAGGAACGCGAAAAAGCAGAGAATCAGGAATAAATAAAAAGCCGGTACATGCCGGCTTTTTTTGTATAGGGGCTGATATGGGAAAAATTCACGTATTACCGCAGGCATTGTGCAATCAGATAGCAGCTGGTGAGGTTCTGGAACGGGCTGCCAGTGCAGTAAAAGAACTTGTCGAGAACTCACTGGATGCCGGCGCAACGTCAATCGAAATTGAACTGGATGACGGCGGAAAGAAGCGTCTGATGGTGTGCGACAATGGCTGCGGAATGAGTGCAGAAGATGCCAAATTATCAGTTCTTCGCCACGCAACCTCTAAAATTCAAAAAACTGAGGATTTGGCTGCCATCGCCACCATGGGGTTTCGTGGTGAAGCTCTTGCTTCAATGGCTGCGGTTTCCCGAATGACAATAACGACACAACGATGCGATGATGATACCGGGACGTTTGTTCGGATTGAAGGCGCAGAGTTGCTGGAATGTCGAGAAACAGCTGCACCTGTCGGCACCCAGATCGTTCTTGAAGATTTGTTTTACAATACTCCTGCAAGACTGAAATTTTTGAAGACAACCGCAACAGAACTCCGACGTGTTTATGAAGTCATCGAACAGTTTGCACTCGTTTGTCCGGAAGTTCGATGGAAATTGACTTTTGACGGGCGAGTCAAATGCGAATGGCCTGCTCATAAGTCGTTGATCGATCGTTCACTTGCGGTCTTTGGCCGATCTCTTTATGAGCATTTATATCCCATTGAATATACCGTGATTGGCGATGTTTCTGTGGAAGGCTTGTTTTGTGCCCCCGATTATTCCCAGTCATCGGCTGGGAGACTGTATACATTCGTAAACCGAAGAATTGTGCGCGATAAGACGATTCAGTCTGCGATTTCTCAGGCATATAAAGAGTTTTTGCACGGAAAACAGCCTTGTGTCGTCTTATTCTTGAACATTCCACTCGACCTCGTCGATGTGAATGTTCATCCGACAAAGCATGAAATAAGATTACAGCAGCCGGATGCTGTTTTTCGCGCAGTTTTTCGTGCACTCCGCTCTTCGCTTGAAAAAACACCATGGATTCATAGCGTGCAGCCTGATGAAACCGGCGTGTCTTCGTCTAAAACAATGAATCGATATTTTGAGGTTCTTCCAGACTCGGCATTTCGAACACCGGAAGATAATATGAGACGGGATCTTGGACTAAAACCTCAATATCCAAATGCACAAAATGAAAATGTGGACGAAAATGAGGCAAATTCAGAAGAACATGTTGCCGCAGATTGTCGAATCCGGGCGCGTGAAGTCGAAGACATGCTCAGTGTGTTTGATGGTGCGCCATGTTCGTTGGAGGAACCAGCTGAAAAACGCCACTTTTTTGAGCAAAGTCCGGTGTCGATGCAGTTGTCAGAAAAGCCGTTTCATCTGACACCGGAACTTCTGCTTGCGGATGAGCCGGAAGCGGCAGCTCCGAGACTGCCGCTTGAACCGACAGAACAACGCGGTTATTTTTCGAGTTTAAGATATATCGGACAGCATGCCATGACGTATTTGATTTGCTCTGATGGGGATTCCCTTGTCATTATCGATCAGCATGCTGCACATGAACGCATTAATTTTGAACGCTTAAAGAAAACAGCGGACAATGAGGAAGCTCCGGCTTCACAGGGCTTGCTGTTTCCATTGCTGCTTCAGTTTGATATGCGATTGTCCGATATTCTGAATGAATACATGGACTTTTTTGAAAAACTCGGTTTCCAGATCGATGAATTGGGCAATCATTCCCATGCTTTGAGGGCGGTTCCGGATTGTCTTGTCGGGTATGATTATGAGGCATTAATTCGGGATGCACTGATAGATCTTGGTGATTCCGGTCGCGCAAATCAGTTTGAAGACATTCGGGACAATGTTCTGGCAACAATGGCTTGTCATAGTTCTGTTCGTGCCGGTCAGAAGATGACGCCGGAAGAGGTCAAAGAACTTTTCAAACAGATGGATGCGACGGGGTTTAGATCGAATTGTCCGCATGGAAGACCGGTACATTTTGTTTTGTCATTGTCAGAACTTGAAAAACGATTTTTGAGAACAGGATATTCCGGACTTCATTGATAATTATTTCTTTGTAAATTGGCGGTTACGACTCACCCAGGGAAACTCTGAATAAAAATTAATAGCTTTATTTTTCTGGGGCTTTGCCCCATACCCCACCAAAGGCCTGAG
>JAZRWV010000610.1:0-8371 GCA_045599925.1 Myxococcota bacterium | reverse complement strand
GCGGCGTCCTCGCCGGTGATGTCAAGGATATTCTCCTCCTCGTCGTTACACCGCTTTCACTCGGTATCGAAACCCTCGGCGGCGTGACAACCAAGCTCATCACCCGCAACACGACCATTCCTACCCGCAAGAGCGAAATCTTCACAACTGCTGATGACAACCAGACCAAAGTTACGGTTCACGTCCTCCAGGGCGAGCGTGAAATGGCTTCACAGAACCGTACACTTGCCAAATTCAATCTCGAAGGCATTCCGGCTGCCCCGCGTGGCGTCCCACAGATCGAAGTCACTTTCGATATCAATGCCGACGGTATCGTCAACGTTTCCGCGAAGGATAAAGCTACGGGCAAAGAACAGCGCGTGACCATCGAAGCTTCTTCAGGCCTGAGCGATCGCGATATCGAACGCATGGTCAATGATGCCAAGGAACACGAAGAAGAAGACAAGAAACGTCGTGAAGTCGTCGATGCCAAGAATGAACTCGATTCCTTCATCTTCTCAGCTGAAAAATCCGTCAAGGATTATGGCGACAAGCTTCAGCAGTCCGATATCGATGCCCTCAATGCCGCGATCGAAGAAGCCAAATCAAAGAAAGATTCCGATGACCTCGAAACGCTCAAACAGGCCAAGGAAAATCTCATGAATGCTTCTCACAAACTCGCCGAAGTGATGTATGCCCAGGCGAATCAGCAGGGTGCTGGCGCTGCTCCTGGTGCCGCTCCTGCCGGTGACAGCAAGAAGAAAGATGACGACGTCATTGATGCTGAATTCGAAGAGAATTAATTGTCATTTGGATATGGGACGTCGATTTACGTCAGGCAAAACCTGACGTAAATCGACGAAAAAAGGGACGTTCTGCGGAACGTCCCTTTTTTTATGAATTTTGGGGCATGGCTATTGGCCGAAACGGCCAATACGCCATGCAATATGCGCGGCCTATCGTTGCCGCGATACGGCCGCGCAAGTTCGCGTCTTTGTATGAGGGACGCGTCATGACTCGTCTTGAGTTGGATTTTTATGTTTTTTTTAAGATTCTTCCAATGACGCACCATATGGCACGTGCTAAAATAATCCTGGTGTTTTGGGATACTGGATTAAATGCATAGGAGAATCTCATGAAACGTTATTATTGTTCATTGTGTATCTTTTGTTTCTTTTTGTCTGGATGTGATGACAATGACACTTTAATGGTTTCGTCAGACATTTCACACAATGATAATTACAATGAAGAGTCAGAGGATAATGATTCTCAAAAAGAGTCAGAAGATAATGATTCTCAAAAAGAGTCGGAGGATAACTCTTCTCAAAAAGAGTCAGAGGATAATGATTCTCAAGGAGACGCTGGCTGCGAACCGATTTGTGATGAGGGGTTCAAGTGTGAAAATGGCGATTGTCTGCCCATTTGTACTGATGATTTGACGTATTGCAATGGCGAGTGTCTGGATCTTGAAATCTTACATCTTGCCGATTGTAGTTCCTGCGCTGAAAACTTCTGTGATTCCGATAACAACCTCATCAATGGCTGTGAAATCGATACAAAAGCATTCGATACAGAGAATTGTGGTGGGTGTGGTGTTACCTGCAAGGAAAATGAAAAATGTGATGCAGGAAGCTGTGTTCTGAATTGTCAAGAATCCGAAACAATATGTGGAGATGTCTGCGTTAATCTGGCCGAAAAGCACTTAGCTACATGTGATCAATGTGTAGAGGGTTATAGCAATTGCGACGAAGACATGTCGAACGGCTGCGAAACTGCAATTAACAGTTCTGATGATAAAAACTGTGGTGCATGTGGTAAAACATGCGGTATTGGAGAAAGTTGCACCAGCAGTCAATGCAAGAATTCATATAATGTACATCGACGTTTTATCGTTGGTACAAACGTATTAACTGTCCATGCCTCCGCCAGTGACAGTGCTGAAAAATATGGGGATCTTCCGGTTTATACCTATATAAAAGCACTTGGAGAAAAAAATGGCTGGTTCCTGATTGAATACAATAAAAAAGCTGGCTGGGTGAATGGAGCATTCACTATAGATGCTGGTGATCAATACGCTGGAAGAAAAGCCGTCGATCTTGCAGAAACTTATCTATATACTAAAACGGGCCTTTGCACATTTGACCATTTGTCACATCCGCCCATTCTTCAAAATTTCACCAATTTATCAGGGTATTCGGGCTGCTATTACGGCTATGAAAACAACTGCGCCAACTTTACGACTTCAATTCTAGTGACAGTTGGCTTGGCTTCAGTCAACGAAATTGGTTCCTGGGAAACCAAAGCCTATTACTGCGAACAAGGCCGTGATGGTTATCATATCGTCGACAAAACGCAGGCAAAACCTGGCGATATCTGGTACAAAGATGCAAATGCAGGCAAACACATTGAACTCGTTATGGGGTATCACAATGGAAATTATGTTCTGATTGGATCGAACAATTTCAATGCTTCGAACTACAGTGCATGTGCAAATACCTACTCGGGTGTTGATGTCAGTCATTATCAACGCGTGAGTTATGATTATCGTTCTGATGGATATATTTGTACGAGACAATAGTTGTAATGCAAAAAAATTAGTCATGCGGCTGTTCCTGAGCGTGAACAGCTTTTTTTTTATGTACTTGATACAAAACATCGCATACAAAGCCGTACACAGATTCAGAGAATCTGATTGTTTCATCGATATGACCAAACAAGGAAATAAACATGCATAAAAGAAATCTTTTTACATTGGTTTTAGCAACTCTAACTTGTTGTGCTGGTTGTGCGAGCACAGAAACATTTTCGAACAGCACGGAACTTCCCGTTTCGCGAGTCGTCATGTATCAGAGTGGCATTGGTTATGTGGAAAGGAATGCCACAGTGAACACAGATGAACTCGTCCTTCGCATTCGTCCCGATCAAATCAATGACATTCTCAAGTCACTTACCGTCATTGATCGCGGAAATGGACGTCCAGTCTCCATTTCCTTACCGGTTGACAGAAATACACTCGATCGTCTTTCTGAAATACCTGTTCAAGTTCGCGAAGGCGGCATTAAGTCGTTGCTTGAGGCATTTCGTGGAGCACATGTCAAAATCAAAACGCGAGGAGCTTCGTATGAAGGTCGTATCGTTGGACTTGAAGAGCCTGCTCAGCATTCAGAAGTCAACATCAACACCATCGATACGCAGGAGAATCGAACAACAGTTACACTTCTCTCTGATGCGAACAAACTCAATGTCATTCAGGTTTCAGAAATCAAAAGCGTCGAGCTTTATGACAAAAGTCTGAGCAATGGACTCGACAAAAGCCTCAACATCAGTCTGAACGAAGGCGACTGGAAACAAATTGAGCTCAAAATTCGCATGGATTCTTCGAAAAAGCGCGATCTTGCATTGAGTTATCTCGTCGCAATGCCGACATGGAAACCCGCATATCGCCTCATTATCGAAGACAACAACAATGGCGTTTTGCAAGGATGGGCCATCATTAGCAACGTCACGGGGGCCGACTGGAATGACATCTCATTCTCGCTTGTTTCTGGCCAGCCGATGAGCTTTACATACGACCTCTATACACCGCAGTTCCTCGAAAGACCTGATCTTTCGTCACTTGCAGGCACCAGAGCTTCGGCACCAAAAGTCATGGCTTCTGCCCAATCAGCAGCACCAAGAACTGCGCCAACGGCAGAAAAATCAAAAGTCATGTATGCCGGTGGTGCCATAAACAGCATGATGGCCCCAAAAAGCGCAAGTAAATCAAGTGCAAGTAGGCTATACGATATGGAAGACATGGCGGCTGCCGACGAAGGTGGTTTTGAAATGACAATGGAAGAGGCTGAAGAAGATTACGCACCTATCGCAGATGACGAAATGGTCTCCAACTTCACAGAACTGGCTTCAAAAGCTCAAATCGGATCTTTTGATGAATACAAACTGGCTTCCAAGCTGACTGTACCCGACGGAAGTACGGCCCTCGTCAACCTCATTCAGCATAAACTTACTGCCAGAGATACACGCCTTTTTGATAAACCTTCGTTCTACAGCTTCGAAGATTTCAATAAAGGATGGCGTTTGACGAAATCCTATCAGACCATTGAACTCAAAAACGAAGCTGATGTTGCACTCGATGCAGGCCCCATCACAATTTATCGCGACAGTGCCGTCATCGGTGAAGGCTATCTCTCCAGAACTGAAAAAGATGCTACGGCTTACATCACATTCGCAAATGAAGGAAGACTCAACGTTTCCGTTTCTGATACTTCGCAAATCTCGGATTACGTTCTTGAATCGATGAATAACGGGAGATGTCAGGTTTCTGAAGAAATTCAGCGTACGAATAAATTCGATTTCGAAAGCCGCATTCAGAATTCGGCTACAGCTCTGCTTCAAATGCCCATTTTCACGTCCTGGACTCCCGTCGATTTCCCGGAAAGTGTTGTCAAAAATGACAATGCATACGTCTTTTCAGTCGAAGTCCCAGCCAACAGCACGATCACAGTGCCTATTACGATGAAATCCACGCGTAAAACGCGCGGTCAAATGAATTCAAATGCATGTAAAATCGCGCTCAATAACGCCATTAAAAACGGCCAGATTCCGGCAGAAAAACTTGATCAATTCAATCTATATGCACAAAAACTCGAAACTCGTGATAAGAATCAGGAAAAAATAAACGAACTCGTGTCACGCCAAAAAACGATTCAAAATGATCAGAATTCGCTGACACAAACCATTGCCGGTCTTAAAGATATCAAGACATCCAAAGCTGATTCCCTCAAGAACCAGCTCATCGATCGACAAAAATCGAATGAAAAGGATCCGGCTGCAATTACAACCGAAATCTATACACTCGAAGTTGAAAACAGCGAACTCAACCTCGAACTTAAAACACTTGAAAGAGAATTGGTCTACCAGAAATAAGCCCTCAATCATCCGATGCATCGACACAATGCCTATATAGGCACTGAGTCGATGATAAACACATATCGTGGCTATCGGCCTAATGGGCTGATAGCCGTGCCCAAAATTAATTGATTTCTAACTGACAAGTTGATGTACAACCGTCGCCATCGGCGAGGTTTCCGTCGTCGCAAGCTTCATGTTCGGCATCGAGAACGCCGTCACCGCAATGAGGACCGCGTTTGCACTGCGTCGTGCAGCCGTTATAAAGCGTGTCATTGTTATTTTCGCCGTTATCGCACTCTTCGTTCTCCGACTTTTTACCGTCACCACATGCAACGTGACATGTTGATTTGCCTGTGTTCAGGAAGCCGCTGAGCGTCAGTTTGTAGTTCGAACCGGAATCACATCGCTCAGCCTGGAAGAGCTTGATCGGATAAATGCCGCCTTCGTAGATATCGAGGTTGGAATCGTAATGACGGCCTGTGCTGATCTGCTGTTCGCCGCAAGTAAACACATATTCGTCGGTTCCGAGTGTGCCGTCGCCTTCGACGCCTGACTGAAGACCGCCCAAGTCGACAAATAAATGGCTATTCACGAATACCCACACGTCGTCATCGCCGCGGAATTCCAAATGCTCGCCACCTTTGTACTGGAAATAGGTTTCGAGTTCGGACGTAAAGTTGCCGTTATGAGTGTTGTTATATGTATTGCCATAACCCGAATTATCGAGCGGACCGAAGTATCCCTGCGTAAATGGCTGGCCATCGACGCGTTTGGCTTCGGCAGGGGGATTGTTGCTGTCGAAAACGTAGGTGCCGTCTGCAATGCCATCACCTGTTACGTGTTCAAGAAGAAGGGTCGATTTAATAACATTATTGATATGTGTCGGCTGCGAAAGATAGCTGATATTTGGATTGGCCGGATTCCAGGCTTCGCGATACCACCAGTGATACGTTGCACCGCATCGCACGTGTGTACCAACGGCATAACCGTTATGACACATCGCACTGGTTGAATTCAGAACGGGTTTGCCATCTTCATCGAGCGTATCGCGAACCATACCCCGGCAGCTTTTTTCACTCTGAACGCATTGTTCGAAGTCGGGATGACCTTGATGGACATTTATTTTGGCGTTGTTCATTGGAGTTTTGCACTCGGGATCCTCGGTTTTCCAATTGTTGATCGTGTCCTGCGTGATATAACCGGAATATTCGCCTTGGCTGGAGTTGTAGGATTGCGTGAATCTTCTGAAGTCGTAATAGGTAATCGGAAGTTCGACTGTATCGGTGTATTCTGTTGAGAATTTCGTGCATTCGAAACCCGGTTCGATTTTGCAATCTGCGGAACAACCGTCGCCAGAAATGAGGTTTCCGTCGTCACATTCTTCGCGGAATTCCTCAGGAATTGTGTCCATCCAGAGCGTAATGCCGTCGCCGCAAATCGGTTTGCATTCGCCATCGAGACACTCGAATATGCCCTCGCGGCGGCATTTGGGATCGCATCCGTCACCGGCTTTGTTGTTTCCGTCGTCGCATTCTTCGCCTTTTTGCTGGATGCCGTCGCCGCAACAACCGAACGAACATGTGCTTGCATCGGCATAATCGGTGCAAGTCCATCCGTTATTGATGATGCACGATGTGTTGCAGGCTGAATCAGGGCCATTCGAGGCACCGAGATCGCATTCCTCTGCGCCGTTATAATCGTTGCTGCCGCCGTTGATGAGGCCATCGCCGCATGTCGTGGTTTCGCAGGCGCCGCCGGATTTCGGGCATCGGAATCCGGTTTCGATGGTTAGACAGTTGGAAGAACATCCGTCAGCGGACTCTGTATTGCCGTCATCGCAGACTTCGTGTCCTTCGAGAATGCTGTTGCCGCATGTCGCTTTCGCGCATGGTGTGCCGGGATTGGCGCAGTACCAGCCTGCTTCGAGTTTGCATCGATTCGAGCATCCGTCGTCCGATTCCATGTTTCCGTCATCGCATTCTTCGCCATAGGCGACAATGCCGTCGCCGCAAGTCTTTGCTGTGCATCGGTGGCCCGGGTGTGTACAGATGTAGCCGGGATCGATCCTGCCGCTTGTGCATCCGTCATTTGGTTCGGTGTTTCCGTCGTCGCATTCCTCGTAGCCGTCGGCATCGAGTTTGCCGTCACCATAAGCGATTGGCATACATGCGACGTCGAGAGATTTGCACTCGGTGCATGCGTTGATTGTGACCTTTTCAAAGATGCCGTCGTCGTTGACGCGTTCGACCTCAATTTCGTGCTGACATTTATATCCCGTGTCGATTTTGCAATTGGAACAACCGTCGTTGTTGTCGTAATTGCCGTCGTCGCAGTCTTCATCGTAGTCGAGAATGCCGTTTCCGCAGGACAGCGGTGCGCACCAGCCAAGACTGCAATTATACCCCACTTCAGCCGATTTGCATTCGACACAACCCTTGAATTCGCCGTTCTGTCCGATTTCGCAGAATTCGTTTTCGAGATCGTATTCGCCGTCTCCGCAATAAGCGTTTTTCGTGCAGTCCTTTGAGCATCCGCCGTAAAGTCCATCCTGATTGTCAGTGCCGTTGTCGCATTCTTCGTATTCGTTGTCGAGAATGCCGTCGCCACAGTAATGGGTAAAGTGGCAGGTCTTGTCACACAACGCTTTTCCCGTATTCACGTCAAATCCGTATTCGACTGGAGAAAGGCTGTCGCATTCTTCAGAACCGTTGACGATTCCGTCGCCGCATTTTAGGCCGGTGCATGTCATTTTACCTTTGCTGTTGATGGAGCACTGGAGACTGCCTTTCTCGGAAATGCAAGTCTTTTGGCCGTCATTTTCGGCGCATTCGAAATCATCGAGAGCCCATTTGCAGTCTGATTTACAGCCATCGGATTTTTTGTTTCCTGCATCGCAGTCTTCGCCCTGGTCGACGATTCCGTTACCGCATTTGGTTTCGGGTTCAATAGGTTCCGAGGGGATTGTGGGTTCAGAGGGTTCGGCTTCCTGGTTGGCGTCTGAGCCGCATCCGGCAAAGCAAAAGGTTGCTGTAATGGCGAGTAGCCATAAATGCTTCGGTGTCATAGATATCTCCAAGAGCAAATAGGTTTAAGTAAAAATCATTATTTGGGTTCAAAATGTCGTGGTTTAAAGTGCTATTCATTGCAATAGCTATATGTAGTTTAGCACAGGATTCCGTAGTAGTGAATGTACCAATGGTCTTTAACTCTTTTTGAATCTTGCATTTAAGCGGTTCACTATGGTTTTGGGGGATTCAATCAGCCTTGCACATCTATTCAACAGGGATGAATTCCCGGCTGAATAGACAGGCTTAATCATATAACTTCAACTGGATGTCATCAGGGCTACAGCATTTACTTTTTCCATTGAAAAAGCATATCCAACATGGCAGTAGGGTTGAGCGATGCCTTAAGCATCAACAATTTTTTGGTATCTCTGCCAGATCTGGCATCATTGAGCAACCTCATAGCGATCTTTCTG
>JAZRWV010000609.1:0-25747 GCA_045599925.1 Myxococcota bacterium | reverse complement strand
CAGTGTCTTTGGGCAAAAGGTGAAGCCTTGAACGACAATCTCAGCCTCGTGGTCATGTTTCATGCCACCTGCAGTAACTAGTCGTTTCAAGGCTTCGTTCGTGTTAGCTAATCACGAACTCAAACGCAACCATACAAGATGTAACCTATAACCACTGCATCTCAGCTCTGGCTTTGCCCCACCAAAATAAGCGCAAAATAATTTATCAAACCTTCCTTAAGCCAATAATAAAAACTCGATCCACTTTTGCTCCGAAAAGTGAATTTTCATTTGGACAATAAAAAAAAGGACATTCCGAAGAATGTCCTTTTTTTTTGCTGGATTGCCAAATCAGATTATTTGCATCTTGAGCTGTTGCCTCCATTGAGTTTGCTCAAATCGCATTGTGTGTAATTATTTATGGTGCAATCAGCTTCTTTCACTATTTTTTCTGTGTTATGGCAATAATAGCGTTTGGTCAGATCATCACTGCAGGCTCCGTAATAGGTATCCGGATTGCAAGGGGCACCTGCAGTTCTATCGTCATTACCCGGATTCGGATTGGTGTTGACCTGTCCGCATTCAACTTTGTTATCTGAACTGATATGGCAGTCTTTGTTCGGGCAGGACTGGACTTTCACTTCTCCACCTGAATAATAATAACCCTCGGATTTATCAGCCGAACAATTTTTCTTGCAGTACGAAGTGCCGCCTTTGACGCAGTCGCCGACGCATTCACATTTCTGATTGTCAAGAATTTTGCCTTCTGCTTCGCAGACGGCATCGGTCAGGGCACATACTGGTGTATCGCCGCCGCTTTCGCCATTTTCACAGACGACATGATTGTTCGAATCAATGATGCAGTCTTTGTTCGGGCAGGTAACAACCTGAACCTGTCCGCTGGAATAATAGTAACCTTTGGATTTGTCAGAAGAGCAGTTTCTCTTGCAATAGGAAGTTCCACCTTCGACGCAGTCGCCGACGCATACGCAGTTCTGATTATCGAGGATTTTGTTTTGGGCTTCGCAGTCGGCATTGGTCAGGGCACATACCGGTGTATCGCCGCCGCTTTCGCCATTTTCACAGACGACATGATTGTTCGAATCAATGATGCAGTCATTGTCCGGGCAGGTGACAACCTTAACCTGTCCGTTGGTGTAATAGTAACCTTTGGATTTGTCTGTTGAACAGTTTCTCTTGCAATAGGAAGTGCCGCCTTCGACGCAGTCGCCGACGCATACGCAGTTCTGATTATCGAGGATTTTGTTTTGGGCTTCGCAGTCGGCATTGGTCAGCGTGCAGGTTTGTGTTGAGCCACCTTCGCAAGCCGTTGAGTTGGGGCCTTTAACGACGCATTGGGTATCGCCGGAACAGGGTTTAGAGATGATTTTCCCGTTATTGTCGCAATAATAACGTGTTTTGCCGTCCTGGCTGCAACTGCCGGCATAAGTCGACGGATCGCACTCATCAGTGATGGGTGTGTCGGGGAGGTCGCAATAATCACCATATTCAGGATCTTCAACACAAACGAGTTGATCAACAGCGCAGTTCCAGATGGTATAATAGTAATTACCATCCTCGAATTCAGAACATTCTTTTACATAGGTATTGTTGGCATCACACACATATGATTCACCCGAACATCTGGTCTGTGTGCATCCTTTCTCAGGGCTGCAAATATCTGAGCAGTATGAATCACCAATCCAGAACCAGTGGTTTTTGCCATCGTTGAATTGGGCACAGAGAAATTCTTCTTCAATTTCGTAGGCATCATAATCATGGCTGCAAACTTTGTCCACTGCACCTAAGTCTTCGTCACTGCAGACATCTTCGGTCGTTTTGCTTACGCACTCGGCGTAATTCATACCCCTGTCATCAAGAGTAATCGCACAGGTGTAAGGCTCATTACCTTCTGCACAATCCCAGTTCACAACTGTTGGTGAGGTGGCATCTTCATCTGCATAATCACAAAACAGAACATTATTACCGTTGCAGTGTTCTACGAAGGTGTCTGGATTGCATGCAGCACCAATCGTACTGTTTTGTGTTGCCGGAACTTCGTTAACTTTGAATTCCGTGGGGGATTTGTCTTTGCATGAGCAGGTTGCCGCATCGAAATCTTTGCCGGCAGCTGCGCATTCAGCGGTTTTGGCGGCAGTGTCGCATCCGGGAGCAGGTTTGTCTTTGCATGTGCAGGTTGCCGCATCGAAATCTTTGCCGGCAGCAGTGCATTCAGCAGTTTTTGCGGCAGTGTCGCATCCGGGAGCAGGTTTGTCTTTGCATGTGCAGGTTGCCGCATCGAAATCTTTGTTAGCAGCAGTGCATTCAGCAGTTTTTGCGGCAGTGTCGCATCCGGGAGCAGGTTTTGCTTTGCAGTCGCAGGTCGCTTCATCGAAATCTTTGTTAGCAGCAGTGCATTCAGCAGTTTTTGCGGCAGTGTCGCATCCGGGAGCAGGTTTTGCTTTGCAGATGCAGTTCGATGCGTCAAAATCCATCCCATATCCAGCACATTCGATGATTTTGGCAGCTGTATCACACTGTGCAGGTTTTGCTTTGCAACCACAGTTCGATGCGTCAAAATCCATTCCATATCCAGCACATTCGATGATTTTGGCGGCTGTATCACACTGTGCAGCTTTTGCTTTGCAACCACAGTTCGATGCGTCAAAATCCATACCCTTTCCAGCACATTCGATGATTTTGGCGGCTGTATCACATCCAGGCTGCTGAGGATTGTTGCATGTACAGCTCGCAGAATCAAACGTTCCTCCAGAAGCCACACACAAACTCATCTGGCCGGGATCACACACAGACTTGCAACTGCATGTATTGACATCGACAGTCTGCCCTAATGCAACACATTCGACTGTTTTAACCTGCAAATCGCAAGACTGCTGAGGCAGAACACATTCGCATTTGTCGCTGTCAAGCGTTAAGCCCAATTGCTGACACATATCATTAGTTATATCACAGCTGTTTGATGATTCTGCACATCCTGCAGAATAAACGGCCAAAACACTGGCGACACAGAGTAATAATGTTTTCTTCATGGCTTTACCGTTTTCCGAAAAGTTAATAAATGTTGTGCACTTGCACATGAAATCTTGATTTTGAGGGCATTGCTATCGGCCTTCGGCCAATACGCAATGCTGCGCGCCCTATCTGCGATACGGCCGCGCATTCATACATAAATTTATTCCTTAATCTGTTTGATCAGGAAATCCGCAATGACCATAAAGGATTCCTGAATGGCTTTTTTCTTCGGATTGAGCATATAAGGCGAACCGGAATCGTTGTCATTCTGGAGCGCGATATCAAGCGGAATGGATGTGATGAGAGGAAGCTTGATTTCATCACACAAATCTTTGGTATGATTCCCAAAAATTCGAATGGATTTGGTTGTATCGAGAATTTTCTTAATTCTGTCAACGGATTTTTTGGCATTATCATCAGAAAGTGGAATGGTATCGAGAAGTTGAAGCACGGATTCCCGGCCTTCCCAGTTGTAAGTCGCCATATTTTCGACAACACCGGCGATTTTGACGTTATAGGGTTCGAAGACACCGACACCACGTTTGACATCGGCGAGTGCGAGTTCGGATGGTGTGGTGACAAGGATGGCGGCATCGACTTCGATGGACTGAAGAATGGAAAGATAAGTGTCACCGGTTCCAGGCGGCATATCGATGACGAGATCATCGTTTCCGGACCAGTCGACTTCCCAGAGAAGCTGATTGATCACACCGGAAACCATAGGTCCTCTCCACATCAACGGCTGATCTTTTTCGATCATAAAACCGATACTGAGTACGGAAAGTCCGTGAATTTCGGGCGGAACAATGAGATTTCCGACGACGATTGGAGGCAGATCCTGGCCAACAAGAGCCGGAATGCTGGGGCCATAAAGATCGAGGTCAAGAAGTGCAACCGAACGGCCCATTGCCTTAAGCGCCAGTGCAGTATTGAGTGCGACAGTGCTCTTGCCGACGCCGCCTTTGCAGGAGCTGACAAGCCAGACGTGTTTGACACCGGGAATGGCTTTTTTGGGCGGAAGTTCTTTTGCACCATGACCGCCTTTTTCACAGTTTCCAACGGGCTCATCTTCGCCGTCAATGGCAAGTGAAATGATGCGGACATTGGCATCAGCAAATTCGGCTTTAATCGCATTTCTGATGGCATCTTCCATTGCAACGCGGTTTTCAATGGAATTTTCGCGCGAAACAGCGATGGTCACGGTAATGGTGTTATCGCAGACCTTGACTTCACGGACTTCGCGATCGCCGGTAAGAGCCATGTCTTCGTCAAAGAGAATTGCATTGGTAATATGAAGTGATTTTTCCTGCATGATGGATGTCCTTACATATCTTCGAAAGTGATGTCGCGAACTTCGATGACCTCATCGGGATAAATTTCGAGGAGCTTTGCTTCGATACCATTTTTAATGGTAAGGTTTGCATGAGGACATCCTTCGCAAGCGCCCGTCAGTTTAACGAAGACGATGCGGTTAAAATAATCGACGAACTGGAGATCACCGCCGTCCGCCTGAAGCATCGGACGCAGAGTATCAAGTGTTTTTTCAATTTCGAGTCGCATGATTTTTCATCATTAAAGGAAAGGTTATTAAAGTACCGTTTTGGTACGAGATGACAAAACGGGCGACGCTTTTAACACGAACGTGGAAAATAAGAAAGAGAGAACCCCGGCGTATTGGCACAGCCAATAGTCGGGGTGTCCGGCCGTATGCAATAGGCCGGACGAGTGAGCCGCATGTCCGAAGGACAAAGGCGAGGGATAAAAAGATGTAGGTGCAAATAGGACAAGTGACACAAAAATTGAAAAAAATCTTTACAATAGAGGGAAATACCATTATATGAGGGCGCGCGCTGTCGGATGAAAGCTGACAGTGAGGAATCGGACCTATAGCTCAATCGGTTAGAGCAGCTGACTCATAATCAGCGGGTTCGGGGTTCAAGTCCCTGTGGGTCCATGCTTAACAAGGGGACGTCGATGCAGTTGTTACGAACACATAAATGTGTGAAAAAAGAAAGCATCGATAACAGTTTATTTGCAAAAGATAAGGCTCGCTGCTGATAACAAAACGGCAACGGGCCATTTTCGTTTTTGTCTGGAGAATTGGATTGAACAAGCAACTCGAAACATTGATCGAACTTCAGAAGATCGATCTGGCTCAGGAAGCGCTTCGTCTTGATGTCGAAAAGCGCCGTGAGAAAGTGGAAGCTGACAGCGATTTGCTTCAGGAACTGGAACAGACGCTGGATGCTCAGACGGCGAGTTTGAATGAAACGCGTCGGCTTTTAGGCAATAAACGTGATGAGCTGAATGAAGCCAACAAAGGGCTTGAACATGCGAATACGAAGCTGAATGCGGTGACGAATTCGCGGGATTATGCAGCTCTTGAACGCGAAGTTGAAAACTTTAAGAAGATGATTTCGCAGGTTGAGTCTGAAATCGAACAGCTTCAGAGCTCAGTGGGCGAAGCCGAAGCAGCGAATGTCAAGCATACGGAAGAGTATGAAACTCTGAAGGCTGAAATTGACCGCAGCAGAGCAGAAGTGGATGCAGCCGCTGGTTCAGTTGAAGGCCGTGTTGCTGAACTTCAGGCTCAGTCAAATGAACTTGCCAAGAAAGTTCCGGCTCAAATTCTTGCTCGCTATCGTTTTATCCGCAGCAAACGAGCAGGTGTTGCAGTCGTATCTGCATCGACAGGAACATGTTCCGGTTGCCATATGAAACTTCAGCCACAGGCTTTTATCGTTCTTCAGCGTCAGAATTCACTTGAATGCTGTCAGAACTGCCAGCGCATTATTTATTTTGATGCCGATGAAGCAGAAGCTGCACATGCTGCTGCAGCTCAGAATCATCACAAATTGTAATAAAAAACTTATTAAGTTGACTTTTAGTTGATTTGGATGTATCAGCCCGCGTCCGTTGTTAAGGCGTCAAGTATGACGTCCAATCGGCTAAAATACCGGATTTCATTTTGAGGAGAGAAAAAAGTGGCTCATCATAAATCAGCCCTTAAACGTATTCGTCAGACCGCCATTCGCACCGAGCGTAATCGTGCTGGTCGTTCCCGTGTAAAACATGTTGTTCGCGATTTCCGCGAAGCAGCAGCTAATAAAGAAGAAGGCCTTGCAGCCTCTTTGAACGAAACTATCGCAACGCTGAGCAAAGCTGCGAGCAAAGGTATCATTCCTGCCAAACGTGCCAGCCGTAAAATCGGTCGTTTGACACGACTTTTCAATGCAAGCCAGGCTTAATTTTCTGCCTTCAGCATGTCGTTGAATAATTGACAAGAATATGAGACAACAGCCGTCAGGTTGTTGTCTTTTTTTTTCTTTGGGAGCTCATTATGTTGAAACGGGTGTTTTTGGCTGCGTTCTTTTTGCTGCTGCCTGCCATCGTCTGGGCCGGCGAGTTTTCCGACGGTATTTATACAAGTAACCTCGGATATTCAGTACAGCCCCCGCAGAAATGGATACGTCTGGATGCTTCCAATGCTGCAGCCATGAAAGGACATATTCCTGAGAATATCGAAATCAAGGGTACCGAACGCTTCGATGTCATCTTCTTTCCCAATTTTATGAAAGCGGATACATCCCTGAAGGCAGAAAATGAACGCCTGGCTAAAAATAAAGAAATTTTAGATGCAGATAAAAATGCTGCTCCGGACGAGCTTCTGCAACCCATTTCCGATAAAACAGAGCCTCCTGAATTTTCTCCGATGATTTCAATCCTGGTTCTGAATATTGTTCCTTCTAAAATAACACCTGAAATGGTTAAAGTTTATGAGGAACAACTCATTTCTATGAATGAACAGAAGGGAGATTATTCCGGTTTTAAAGTCCTCGGTTCAACGATGAGTACGAGTTTGGATGGTGGCGATGCATTCATCTATAACATCGAATTTCGTCGCAACAGAATGACCTATAAGGTCGAACAAACCATTATTTTTCACACAAACGAAACACTTATCGTGACTTGTATGGAAGATGCCAACGATTTTAATGACGATAAGATGTGGTGTAAAAATGTCGTCGGGACGATAAAGTTCAAATAAACGTAAAAAAGCGGCATAAGCCGCTTTTTTACTTTGTGATAACAGGTTCATTTGTTATCGGATCATAAATCTCTCCATTTTGAAGGCCTGTGATTGCCGAATAAGCCAAAAATATTGCTACAAGTGCAGCTAAACCACCAAAAATTGCAAATCCGATATGTCGGTATTTTCTAGCTAGTGCATTAACAGATGCATCGTCGTGTGCCTGAGCATCTTGTGTGGTTTGTTCTGTGTTAGTTTCTTTATTTTCCTGTATCATTTTTTTGTTTCCATATCAGTATGGTGTTTCAAACGAGGAACGGTCTATATCAAAAAGCCGGATTCTTCAAGTGATAGGTTGAGGATTGCTGTTTTGAAATAGATTATTGGCTCTCATGTTGTTGTCATTTGAATGCCCGAAAACCAGATTTTTTATGAATGCTCAGGAGTCTGGTAATATACAGATGGGGGCGTTTTATTCTAATCATATGATGCGGCTGTCCGCCTGATAAATTATGCCAAAAATCAGCGATTTTCTTGATAAAGTGCGTCGAGGCCAACGTGAATACTATCTGACTGAAATGGTCGGAGAAAAATGGTATCGGCGAGCATTTTACTTTTGCATTTGTTTTGTAACCGTTTTTTGGGCTGAAGTGCGAGCTCTTCGACTTTTTACACGAGTTGCAAGTGGTACTTATACAATGATGCTTGCCCTGATTCCATTTATGGTCGTCGGAGGCAGCCTTATCCTGACGTTTAATCAAAATGCAGATCTTGGCGTTCTCATGGCAAAAGTTGGCGATTATGTCATGCCCGTTGTCGGCGATAACAACAAGATTCTTGATTTCATTTCAATGACACTGGAACGTACCAGAAACATTGGTATGGGCCCCGTCGGCTTGATTTCATTGCTTGTGACAAGCGTGATGCTGTTTGTTCATATTGAAGACTGCTTCAATGATATTTGGCATGTGGCAAAAGCTCGCGCATTTTATCTTAGAATCCTCTTATTTTATGCCGTCGTAACTCTGGGACCTTTGCTCGTATCGTATTCCGTCTTTCAGGCAACGGACTTCATTCCGCATGAAATTACAGACAATGTGTATTGGAAGTATCTCAAAGAAACCTTAATCATCGCATTGTTGTGCTTTATCGTTTTTAAGTTCCTGCCGAATACAAGAGTCAGTATTAAAAGTGCAATCATCCCCGCTGTTATCGGTGCTGTGTTGCTTGAAGTCGGGAAATCTGCTTTTGGTTTCTATATGTCCTTCGCATTTACAGCAAATGAGCATTCCAATTATAATGTATTGTATGGTGCACTTGGTATTGTCCCTGTGACATTGCTTTGGGTTTATCTGATGTGGGTGCTCGTTCTGTTTGGCGTAGAAATGGGATATTGCCTTCAGAATATGCGCAGTCTTCGCCTTCGTATGTGCTATGACGTTCGCAAGGGCGATGGTGAATCCTGGATTTTTATTGGCGCATATGCAGCCCTTGAAGTGCTGGCCTCTCTCGTTCGTAATCTGTGTCAGGGAAAAGACCCGATGAATTCAGAAGAACTTGCCGTGGATTGCATCTATCCAGTGGCGGCTGTTAATGCCATTCTCGTTCGCCTGGAAAAAATCAATGTCGTAAAGAAGATTGAAAGTGAGTTTTCATCGACCTATATCCTGGCAAGACCATTGGATTCGATTGTGATTTGTGAAGTGATGAAACTCTTCGATGAAAGCTCACCTCGCGTTAAAAACCATCCCAAACTGGATGCTCTTGTCAAACAACTCATGGCTGCACAGGAACAGATCTGGACGTCGAGTAATGCCAATATCCTTCGTGAGGATGGAGTGGCATTAAAAGATGTGGGGTCAGTTCCAACCGTAACGAATCTTCACCTTGATGAATAATATGATTGAAACAAAAAAAGAGCGGATTATCAATCCGCTCTCTTTTTTTAACGTCCCTCAGGTCTGGTGTGTTGACAATCATAAAGACATTGGATTGAGACACCTCGCAAAAGATTAATTCCTGCAGGATCAATCATGTTATATCGCAGATCAATGGTATGAAGATTCGGCAGGTTGTGGGCTGCTGCAATGACTTTTGCAGCGCCATTGCTTAGAATGCCATCATGAAGATCGAGTGCTTGAAGAGACGAAAAGTTTTCGCTCGAAAAAATGGCAAAAAGCCCTTCATTTCCAATCGATGTGCCGACCAGCGATAGCCGGGTGAGAGAATTGGATTTGGCATCGTCTGCAAGCATTTCGCAGAAGTCTTTGTTGATCAGTGTGCGATCCATCGAAGTGAAATTAAGAGATTCCGGCGTTTCGAGGGCATTGCGGGCACACACAGCCATCGTGTTATTAATTCTTGGCATGCGCAGACTTAATGATTTGATATCGATGAAGCTGTTTTTATGTGTCGTAAAAAACTGACGAAAAATGCTGAAGGTTGGCGTTTCTGAGAACTGAATGCTGAGTGCTCTGAGCGTATTTAATGGAACAGTGGACAGAAGATCGAGCAGTTCATCCGCAGAGTCTTCGATTGTTAGACTTAAAAAACGCAGTTTTTTAAGCATCAAATTGGAGAGTGCCGGAATGACATGTTTTAGATTTTGTGAAGAGACATTCCAGGCAATTTCGCGGACTCTTCCAAGTTTAAAAACTGGCATCCAGCGTTGATTGATAAGAAAATAAGCCGGCCCCAGAACTTCCTGAAGCCGATCATGCAAAAGATGCGAATGAAGTCTTTTGATGTCGAAATAATGGCTTTGTAGCTCAGGAATTGGTTCAGCCTCATAGCTGGCAATAGCTCGCTCAAGCATGACAAAACACCCCGAATAGTTTCTGTTTTGGTGAAACAGAAAAGCCATATCGTGAAGGAGTGTGAAATTTTCTGGTTCCTGAGCTAATAAAGCACTGATTTCTTCCAGGCTACGCATGCAAATTGTCCTGTTGGATGTGAAAGAACACAAATCAAACGAGGCTAGTGTATATCAGTATTTTGTTAAGGTAAAAAAAAAGGCACGAAATTTTTCGTGCCTTTTTCATCGGGACGAGAGGATTTGAACCTCCGGCCTTCTGCTCCCGAAGCAGACGCGCTACCAGGCTGCGCTACGCCCCGTTTCGACTTCGCGTCGAACGACGCGCCTTTTACGCGTCAGCTCCTGCTTTGTCAAACTATTTTTTGTTTTTTTATTATCGGGAGACAGATTTGCAGCAAGAAAATCTCATCCTTTTTTTTCCGCAAGCAGGTGTTCCACCTGAACTGTTATCTTATGTTGAATAAACTCTGTTCAAAGCTGGGATTTATGATTAAAAAAGTGAGGTTTTTAGGGCATAATCATAAACTCGGTCTTGGAGATTGGTGATGAAGAAAAAATACATGATGGCTTTGATGAGTGTTGTCGCCATTCAGCTTGCTAGTTGCGACTCCGATGTCATTCGTTTGTCAGATGCCTGTCAATTTTGTTCTGATGATGAAATTTGCTGTAACGATACCTGTGTACATGTCCAGAATGATGTCAATCATTGTGGACAATGTGACGTCGTTTGCGGAATGAGTGAGTCATGCGTCAAAGGTGTATGCAGTATGGCTCAGAATGCATGCGGCGGTTGTTCCGGTAGCACGGAATGTTGCGGGATTTCTTGTGTTGATACCCGGGATGATGACGAAAATTGCGGAAAATGCGGCAATAAATGTCCTGCCGATACGTGGTGTGTGAACAGCCGTTGCAAAGTAAAGGATGTCGTTTCATGCAAATCTGGTTGTGATAACCAAACCACTTGTTGCGGTGAGTTTTGTGTGAACACCGATGTGGATGATGACAATTGTGGTTCTTGCGGCACAAAGTGCCAAAAGACAGAGATCTGCCAGAAAGGACACTGCGTCGATTTGGAAAATCCCAAAACCTGCGAGGATGGATGCGGTGACGGGGCTTGTTGCAATGACACTTGCGTGGATTTGACTTCAGATAACGAAAACTGCGGTTCTTGCGGCAATTCATGTGGTGAAGGACTTTTCTGCAGAAACTCCTCCTGTCAACCGGCATGTCTTTGCGATGAAGGTATGCTTTGCAATAACGAAGGATCTTGCGTTCCCAAATGCGGTGAAAAGGCTTGTAAAGCCAATGAAATCTGTTGTGATGACGAATGTGTTGCACCCGACACGGCAGAGCATTGCGGCTCCTGTGATGTGTCGTGTTCCGGCAATACATCGGTTTGTATGAATGGAAACTGCGCAGAAAATTGTGGGGATTTGACTTTATGCGATTCGACTTGTGTCGATATCAAACAGGATAATAACCATTGCGGCAAATGCACGAAAGTTTGTGGTGATTCTGAACAGTGTGTGGATGGCAGATGCGAATGCAACCCCAAAACTTGCTCAGAACTCGGACGAACATGTGGGAAGACCGATGATGGATGCGGCTCCGAACTCGATTGCGGAACATGTGCCGATGGCGAAACATGTAATGATGGTGTTTGCGGCTGCAAGATAAAAACCTGTTCTGCTCTCGGCTATTCATGCGGCACCGTCGATAACGGATGTGGCTCAAAACTGGATTGCGGCACTTGTAATGCCCCTAAAACATGCAACAATGGCGTATGTGGTTGCAAACCTAAAACATGCAACGAAATGGGTAAAAACTGCGGCGATATCGATGATGGGTGCGGAAATACCATCCATTGCGGTACGTGCTCCGGTTCCCAGACCTGCACTGAAAATGTCTGTGACTGCAACAAAACAACCTGTAAAGCCGCCAGTAAAAACTGCGGAGAAATCGAGGATGGATGCGGCGGTAAACTCAATTGCGGAACATGCACATCCAACGAAACTTGTCAAAATAATGTGTGTCAATGCACCAAAAAGACATGCAGTGCCGCCGGTAAAAACTGCGGAGAAATCGAGGATGGATGCGGCGGCAAACTCAATTGCGGAACATGCACATCCAACGAAACCTGCACGAATAACGTCTGTAAATCCAATTCGATTAAAGATACTTATCCGACGAGACAAAGCATTAAAGGTCTTCAGCCGGACTTTATGAGTCGCGATGAAATCTATGGAAATGCCGTTCATGGCGTTTCCATGAACCTGGTTTGGGCCGAATGGCAGCCCTCACAAACGACTTCATGTGGCGCAGGTCAGGTCAAATACGATGGCTATTGCTTTAATGTGAACGGAACCATCGAAGAAACCATCAGGGATTACACCAATCATGGGGTCGTCGTGACGGCCATCGTTTATGGCGTTCCCGCATGGTGCAGAAGAGCTTGTTCCGGTGTCGTTATCGATTATTTCTGCGCTCCGACCGATGAAGGCGCCAAGCATTATGGCCGTTTTGTCGGATTCCTCGCCAATTACTTTAACGGCGAAAATGGCCACGGTCGCATCGCCGATTTCGTCATTCATAACGAAGTCAATGCCACAGAATGGTTCAACTACGGATGTTCCGCCAATACCTGCGACGTCGATAAATGGGCTTCGATTTATGCAGACAGCTGGAATAATGCTTATGACAATGCCCGAAAAGAACAGAAAAATGCCAAGGTCCTCATTTCCCTCGAACACAACTGGGATGTGAGTTACTTGAGCCGCTCAAGACCTGTGGTCGCGGGTGAAACTTTTTTGAAAAAACTGATTCCAAAACTCGGAAATCGCGACTGGAGGCTTGCATATCATTCCTATCCACCCAATCTGGCCGATCCGGCTTTCGGGGCCGATGATCTTCCCAATACCCATACGATTTCCTTCGGAAATATCGGTGTCATCGCCGGTTGGCTTCGCAAGAATTATCCCAATGATCCCCATGCCTGGGAGATTCAGCTCACCGAAAATGGCATCAATGGCACGACGGCTTCCATGCAGCAACAGCAGAATAACCAGCTTTGTCAGGCTTTTAGAAATATTTTGGGAACACCGGGCATCGAGAGTTTTATCTATCACCGACTGCTGGATATCGCAGAAGAAGGCCTGAGTCTTGGCTTATGGGCCGGTCAAAGCAATGGTCACCCCAATCCGGCAAAACCCGCATGGACGACTTATGCCCTTGCAAACCGAAGTGGCGTCGGCGACGGATGGCCTAGCTGCGGCTTCGAATACCTTCCCTATGTCAAGATGACCCGTGGCGTAAAAGGAAACATGCACTGGATTACTACACGCCAGATGCCGAGTGGGTTTACCGCCGAAAAATCCTGGAAAATTCTGCGCGAAGAAGCTCCCGATACCCAGCTCGTCTTCGAATGCCGCGTCGGCGGAATGGCAGGCAATCACACCATGATTTCAACCGATCCAAATTGCGAAAATCAATTCAGCATGGGCCCCAT
Source organism: Myxococcota bacterium (assembly GCA_045599925.1). GTDB lineage: Bacteria > Myxococcota_A > Bradymonadia > UBA4248 > UBA4248 > UBA4248. The sequence continues at coordinate 12,385 of JAZRWV010000609.1, read as the reverse complement.
GGGATACGTCTATAAATCAAAGGTTTCCGGTTCTTCCGAAATCTATCGCTGCTATAATTCCAGCACCGGTTCCCATTTCGTTTCGTCCGAATCAAATTGTGAAGGCGCAACGACCGAAGGACTCATCGGTTACGCCATTAAACTTTAGGAATAAAAAATGATCGCCTATTTTCGCTGTTCTTCATCCGTTTCTCTCGAAACGACATCTGAAAAAGTTCAAATCGTTCGCGTCGACGGCAAACCGGTCACATTGACACCGATTCGAATGCGAATCGTCGATATTTTGATGAAAATGCCGGATTCTTCGCTCGACGAGATTCTGACCGGTATCACCGCCATGACTGCAAAAGCCGTGCAGCCTCAGTCACTCGCGACGGATCTCGAAGAAATGGGCCGACTTCACATCGTCGAAATGCATGAATCCGATCCGCGCATTAACATGCCTTATCCGATCGACCACACCTGCGAAATGTGCGGCTGCTCATGCATGGCCCAGCTTGTCGGTCCTCTCACCGACAATGAGCTCGCAAATGTTCAGGATTCCTTTCAAAATCTCGACGATATCCCCAAAGACGTCAATCCGATTATGAAAGGCCTTAAGCCCGATGGAACTTGCCTGCATTTCCTGAATTTTCCCGGTAAACGCTGCTATTTCCTCGATGAAAACAATCGCTGCCGCATTCACGGAAAATTTGGGGCCATGAAGAAACCTGCGGCTTGCCGCCGTTTTCCGGTCATTGCGATTCAGACGGAATCGGAAATCCGCATTGGCATTAAGCCGTATTGTTACGCCAATATGCGAGTATGCAATCTGGAGCCATGTAAGGGCGACGAACTCGATCGCTATCGTGCCGACGATGAAATGCGCGCTCAGCTCGAGGATCTCATCGAAAATGCGTCATTTCGCCCGGTCATTCGCGTGCCGGATCCCGAAGAAATCCTCCAGGCCCGAATTCAGGAAAGTCAGATTCTGAGCTGGCTTCAGGGCAATATGTCGTATGCTTCGCTGCTGGCTTCGCTGGCGCGCGGAACACAGGCTGCAGCGGATTCGCTTCCAAAGCCGTTTATTCAGGATGTGCAGAAGGCGTTTAAATCACTTGCTCCTCAGCTTCGCGCTGAAGCTGAAAAATTGGGAACGACGCCACATGCAGAGCACGCTCGCGCTCTGTGCGATGTGCTCGAACAGCCGCTCAGAAATTTCGATTTGCTCGAACCGGAACGAAAATTCGGCCGTTATCTTCGATATGCGCTCTATGAAGCCGTGTTTCTGCGCGAAACATCCCGTTTTCCTGCCGTTTCTCTCGGCTCATTTGCACTCGCTTTGGGCGGACTTGCTGCGGCTCAGGATACCGAACATGCGTCAGACCATCTCACCGCCTGGATGCGCCTCTTTGCGCAGACTCAGGCGTTTGCAATGCTGTTTCCGTCTCATCAGGCAATGGCAGCAATGATGCGGTATTTGTGATTTTTTATGGGCCGGCCTATGCCCTGCGAGCATACGTCCGGCTTTGGGCCGGTCTATCGCGTGCCCGCGATACGACCGGCATTGCTTCGCATTTTGGCATAAAATCTGGCGATTCTTGCATTTTTAAACCTAAAATGATTCCAGATTTGAAATAGTTCGAATGCACATCTAAAAAAAAATGTCAAAATATTTATTTTTTTAGGGCCGTTTTTTCTAATTTGACACCATATAAGAGATGCAAAACGGATGACAGCCTTTCAAAAACAAATTGTCATCCAAACCGTATTATGCGGATGCTGTATCTAAACAGCAATTCGAACTCATTTTTGTGCCCCCCCCTTTTCACTCAGAAATCGTTCAGCTGTGTGCATTCCACAATTTAATGCGTTTCCCGGATGAGGTTTGCCCGGATCCGGCAGGCGACAGCTCTCTCTTCTTTCGAATGTACACATTCTAAACATTTCTTTTCTCTCTGAAAGGAGACTTTGTCATGAAAATACGCGGATCCCCGTAACTCAGGCTTCACCAAATGAGAGCATCTGCACTCAGTTTTATGCATGATTTTATAGACAATTGTTAAATTTCAGCTGCTCTTTTCAGCAACAATTAAAAGGATAAATGCAATGACAAAATCACTGAATAAAACCATCATCATTGGCCGTCTTGGTATGGATCCCGAACTTCATCAGGGCAGTAAAACTGAATATGCGAATTTCTGTATTGCAGATTCAGGATATAACGATGGGAAAAATGAAGTTCAATGGCATCGCGTCTGTGCTTTTGGAAAACAGGCTCAACTCGTTCATGCCCATCTTCACAAAGGAGATCTTTGCTGCGTTGAAGGTCGTCTGGATTCTCATACATACGAAAAAGACGGCGTCAAACGCTCCTCCCAATCCGTCATTGCTGAACATATCACTTTTTTAACCACCCAGCGTCGTTCTGACAGCAATGTGTCTCCTTCTGCCAATTCCTTTGAAGAGGCTTTTCCCGGTTAATTCAGATAAAACCTCAGCCTGATACAGTTAATCAACCTTTTCTTTTTTGTTATTTACAATTTCATTTTTATAAAGGAACACTGCTATGTCGAACTCACTCAATAAAACTATCATCATTGGCCGTCTTGGTATGGATCCCGAACTTCGTCAAGGCAATAAAACCCAGTTTACGCGCTTTAGACTGGCCAATACGACGTTTTCCAACGGACAGAATGAGGTTCAGTGGCACAATATCTGTGCATTCGGAAAACAGGCTCAAATCTGCAGCAAACAGCTTCATAAAGGGGATTTATGCTGCATTGAAGGACATCTGGATAATCGAAGCTATGAAAAAAATGGTGAAAAGCGATACATGAATTCCATTGTTGCTGAAAATGTGACATTTCTGGGAACAAGCCGCCGTTCGGAAACGCCTAAAAACGACACTCAGAATGCAAATGCACAGACCGATGCATTTCTGTTCTAATTAAAAAAATCGCGTTAGGCATACATGAAAGGCTCGCTATTGCGAGCCTTTCATGTATGTATTTGGCAATTTTAAACGCCGTAGGTGAATGATGTCGCCCCCCTACGGGGTTCATTTATGTTTTGCATTTCCAAACGCCGTAGGCATTGGATATTGGTAGCCCCCGATCGGCGCTCTTAGGCGCTATCGGGGGATTTATGGATTATCACATCCATTTTCCCCGTAGGGGATAGACATGAAACATTTTCTGAATTGCAAGACCGATATGAAATCCAGGTTTTATTTCTTTTCAGCCAGATCGATTTGCTCCTGAATGGCAAAGAAGTCGTCGTATAAATCATTCAGACAATCGCGCAGTTCCGGAATGCCGGTTTTCTTAAGTGCAGAGGTCTGAATGAATTGTTTAGGTGTGGTGTTGAATGTTTTAGCGAGCTTCTGCATGGCGTTAAAAGCCTCGTTGCGGCTCACTTTATCGATCTTGGTAAGAATAATGAGCACGGGAAGTTCGCGGTCCATACACCAGTCGAACATCATCATGTCATGTTCTGAAGGCGTTCTCCTGATATCGAGCAAAAGCAAAAGACCAAGCAACTGTTCGCGGTTCGCCAGATAATCGTGCATCATGTTATCCCATTGTCCCTGAATATTTTCCGGAACATCGGCATAACCATAACCGGGCAAATCGACGAGATAAGCCTTATCCTGAATCGAGAAGAAATTGATGAGCTGAGTTCTTCCCGGTGTTTTGCTGACGCGGGCGAGGTTTTTCTGCTCACAGAGCATATTGAGAAGGGAAGATTTTCCGACGTTGGAACGGCCAACAATCGCAACTTCCGGCCATTTTGTCAGGGGATATTGTTTTTTTGTGGCAGCGCTTGTCGCGAACTTTGTCTTTCTGAAATCAAGCATGTTTTTCAATGAGCAATGTGCAATGTGCAATGTGCAATTCAATGAGCAATGTGCAACTATATGGAGTAAAAAATGAACGAAAACCCTCTACTCATAAAAAGCAAAGCGTTTGCATTACAAATTATTAAGCTGTACCAATATTTATGTGAAAATAAAAAGGAATTTGTTCTCTCAAAACAAATTTTGCGAAGTGGAACAAGTATTGGTGCGAATGCAAAAGAAGCTAACAATGCTCAAAGTTAAGCTGATTTTTATGCCAGGATGTATATTGCTTATAAAGAAGCAAATGAAACTGAGTACTGGCTAGAATTGCTTCATGAGAGTGGATATTTGAATGAGGCAACATTTCAGGTTTTGTGGAATAATTCAAAAGAGTTAATTAAAATTCTTGCATCCATTACCAAAACTCAAAAAAGAGACAATTAAGCATTGGAGTTTGCATTGGGGATGTCATTCAATTGCACATTGCCCCCTGCACATTGCACATTGAATTAAACTCTTTCGCGCTGGTCGCCCTGAAGCATCACAACCCCATCTTCAATCGTTCCGCCCACGCCGAGGACTTTTTTCATCGATTTAAGCCAGGCTAGTTTGTCTTCATCCGATGGTTCGCCGTGAAAATGAATAACCGTCACGGTTTTTCCACCGTGGTGTGCGCGCTCAAGATTGGTCGATTTAACTTTGGGAAGTTTTTGTTCAGAACTGGCTTCAGACTGTTTTTTATCTGAATTCTTTTCGTTTTCCGGCTGTGCCCCCTCGGTGGAATTCGATTTTTTCAGGCCGGAAAGTGCACCGAATGGATTGTTGTTTAAAGCAGCCGTTTCCGGCTGCCATTTTTCTTTTTTAGCCATTTGATTTAGAAACTTCGAGGTGTCTGAATGCGCCGTAGCCATTGGATTCGGTCTTTACGGATGGATCGGCATTAAGCAGGAGGTGAAGCGCGCGTCTGTCGACGTTATCCATGCCGAAGCAGGTCACCTGATTGAGGCCATTGTTAAGTTTGTCGTGCAATTCAGCCGCGACACCTTCGAGTTTGTGAATGCGTTCGAGGCGATAGCTGTTGATATCGATATCGAAACGATAACCTGAACCGAGTGTAAATCTGGCACGTCTAAGAATCCACGAAAGGGCGTTGACGACACTTGGATCGATTGCAGGGGATAGAGGTTTTACATCTTCGCCGATGACATCAAAAACGGCGGTATTGTCAATAACTTCGGTATGAATTTCGGCATCAAAACCCATATAGGAAAGGAGATCTGCGAGGAAATCAGCAGCTCTGTCGACGACGTCGCCATCGTAATCATCATACATATAATCCATGGAGTTTTCCTTTATTTAAGCGGTAAATTGAATGAAATACATAAAAAAGAGCCACGGCGTATTGAGGCGAAGCCTCGATAGCCGTGGCCTTGCACTCGTAGTGGCTGTTAAGCCACAAGAGGGCACCTAAAATCAAGCATCTTTACGACGTTTTGCAGCACGTTTTTCTTTGCTCGACATATTTTCGACATCAATCGTTCCGTCCTTGTCGACTGAAATGCATCCAGGGGCAGGAGATTCTCCGTTTTCGGCCGCATTTTCCTTTGCAATAATGCGTCGGACGTAAAAGCTCTGAGCCATAGAGAACATGGAGCTGACGACCATGTAAAGGCAAAGTCCGGACGGTAAAAAGAGCATCATGGTACCGAATACAATCGGCATCGAGTACATCATGATTTTCTGCTGTTTATTCTTTGCCGTGGACGGCGTAATGACCTGCTGGAGGACGAGCAGACCGACGGAAAGAAGCGGCAGAACGAAATAGGGATCGCGTGCGGAAAGGTCGGTAATCCAAAGGCAGAAAGGTGCTTTGTAGAGGCCGCCGGTAACGAAGATGCAGCGATAAAGGGCAAAGAAGATCGGCATCTGAATGAGCAGCGGCAGGCAGCCAAACGGACTGACCTTGTGAGTCTGATAGAGTTCGAGCTGTTTTTGCTGCATCGTTGCGGGATCATCCTTGTATTTTTCCTGGATTTCCTGCATGAGCGGGGCGATTTTGGACATGCGCATCATCGAAAGCTGGCTCTTCTGTGCGATTGGCCACAAAAGGATACGAACGATAAGCGTCAGAAGAATAATCGCAAGCCCCCAGTTGCCTGTCCAGCGATGGAATGTATCGAGAATCCATGCCATTGGTTTGGCGAGTATTTCCATCCATCCATAATCGATAACAGAGGGGAGATTTCTGTCTTCCCCGAATTCTTTGAGATACTTGGATTCCTTAGGTCCCATATAGATGTCGTATTCATACGACGTCGTCGTATTTGGGCCCAGAGTTACCGGCACATAAAGCGTGCTCGTCATGAGCGGATTTGCTTTATCGTCTTTGTTTTTCTTTTCGGGAACGACATTTTTGAGTTCGCATGATGAGGCATGTTCTGCACTCATTGCGATAGTGAAGTAGGATTCATCGATTGCAAACCATTTTAATTCGCGATCGTACGTTTCGGTTTCATCGCGATCAGTTGCATCGAGATATTCCATATCATCTTCGGTATAACACTTGGCAGCGACGAATGAACCGGGGGTAAAGATGCCGGGCTCTTCACCTTCGATCTGTTTGATAAACATCGAAATAGCGAGTTTATCGTTGATGACCTGGTCAGAACGATTGGTCAGGGCGAGTTTTGCGTGAACGACATAAGGAATATTGGTTGTCGTAAACGTTTTATCAAACTGGTAAGTGTTCGTCGGGTCGAGGTAAGAGAAGCTGACGAGGTTATGCGAATTGGAATCGCTTGTCGTTTTGAACTGCGTTTCGCCATCGATTCCGAAACTTTTAAGCGTCATTTCGAGAGGCAAAATGCCGGCGATTTTCTCATCTTCCTGTTTTTGAGAACGGATGAAATCGCCGTGTTCTGCGTAGCGATCGGGTAATTTAATATTAAAAGCCTGAACTCGTCCGCCGCCGACATTGGTCATAGTCAGGGCATAATCATCGGTTTCGAGGGAACGATTTTCGATGGGATAAGTGACTTTTAATTTAATGTTATCCTGAGTGTTGACATCATCCTGAGCCTGAGAAGGTTCTGGTAGTGGTTCAGGTCTTGGGGCGAAATACTGAATGAAGAGCAAAGCAACGAGGAAAATTCCCATCACAATAAAAAAGCCGGGGCCGCCGCCTTTTCGGGTATCGTTGCTATTCAGGTAATAACTGTCCATTGAAACTCCACGGGGTGTGGTACACCCTGTATTGAAACGAGTCAGGGAACGGGATCGTACCCCCCGGGCACGCCGGGGCGGCAACGGGCAATGCGTTTCATGCCCATCCAGGTTCCCTTCACTGGGCCATATTTTTGAATGGCTTCAAAGGTATATGCACTGCAGGTTGGCCGGTATCGGCAGTTGGCTCCGAGCCATGGTGAGATGCATAGCTGATAAAAACGTATGAGCAAAAGGCAAACCGATTTAAGCATCTGAGATGCGGCATCACCGGCCTTTTTTATTAATGCTGACATACGCAACTCCTGATGATTCGATCCATGAGATCGACGACATCGTTCTTCAGGTCTGCATAAGTGGCTGAAGCGGCTTCTGCTCTGGCGATCCACACCACATCAAGTCCGCCCAGAACAGCTTTGTGGTGGCGCAAAATGTCGCGCAGGCGGCGTTTAACTTTGTTTCGAGTTACTGCATTACCGACGCGTTTGCTCACCGTCAGTCCGAAACGGACATTTAAAAACGAAGAAGGCGCGAAGATCACTAAAAGGAACTTCCCGCCTAAACGACGTCCTCTGGACTGAACCCGGCAGTATTGTGCATGCTTTCGCAGGCGAACCGCCTTACCCCAACCGAACTGCCGGCGAGGGGTAACTTCCATACGCTGCTAAATCCTAGTGTTTTGCAGGAACGGAAGGAACGAGACGTTTACGACCCTTGGCACGACGACGGCTGAGAACTTCGCGACCCTGTGCTGTGGCCATTCTTGTACGGAATCCGTGTGTATGAGCGCGTTTAATTTTGCTCGGCTGAAATGTACGTTTCATCGTGATTCTCCGAAATTGTAGCGGCAATCTTATCGATTGCACATTGGATATACATCATGGAATACACCCCAATAAAGGGGCGCAAAAAACGGCGGCTTTCTGGCATAAATCCCATTCGCCGTCAAGTTTTTTTAGGATTTTGTGAAATTCTGTTCATTTCCGAAATCACACAAAACCCAATTTTCACGTCTCTGACAAGCTCTATCCAACACACAATTTATTGTAACAACCATCGTGTGCAAAATTTACTCATCAGAAATTGCGCTCCCCTGAACCGGATGATTCCGGTTCAGGATTAATGACTTTGAATTACATCAGACCGGGGATTGAGAAACCACCAGTGGCTTTGTTCATTTCATAATTGACCATTTCGCGAACGTTGTTCAGGGCAGTGTTCACTGCGCTGATCACGAGATTCTCGAGCAGTTCGGGGTTTTCACTGTTCAGAACGGAAGGATCGATGTTGAGAGCGATCAGTTCGCGATTGCCATTGACGACGGCTGTCACTTTGCCATCACCTGCGGATGCTTCCACAACTTTGGATTTCATGTCTTCTTCGAGACGGCCGAGACGGCCCTGAAGTTTCTGTGCCTGTGAAAGAATCTGGTTCAAACCTGTGTTTTTAATGACTTTGCTCATTAGATGTCCTGTCTGGGTTAATTGTGAATCGAATATCGTCGGAATTGACGTGAAAAACTTCGATTATGGTTTTCATAATCGGGTGCTCATGCACCCGCTCAAACGCTTTTTGCTGAGCCTCAAGCTGCACTCTTGCTTCCTGTGCAGCAAGTGTCTCTGTCTCATCGCTGATTTCATCGTAGTGAACAGCAAATCGACAGCCCTGATAAATGTCTTTGGCAAGTATCCGCGTAATTTCCCGAATATGCGCTTCAGAAACCATATCCCGATAAACATTGGGGAGTGTGACTTCAACAAAACATTTCGAAAAGCAATCGATTCTTGCCCTCGCCATTATCGTCGACAGTGGCTCACCTAGCTTGGTTACAACCTGTTTCCAGCGTTGCATGGATGACAGCTCGGCGTTTCCAGCCCTGCCTTCGGGCGGCGATGTTTTAGGACGATCGGCGGAAACTTCAAGTATTTTTTTTATTTCCGGTGCATTTATTGTCGATTCTTCTCCATCCGCATCCTCTCCAGGGTCGACATCGGCATATTCATTCCAGCTTGCGGAAAGAGATTCCATGTCTTCGGACGTCATTTCAGGTGCATTGTCATCCCAGGCAATGTCATCGAGAAATGCCGGAGGTTCTAAATCATTGAATACCTTTGAGTGAGATTGTGCTGGCTCAGGCGTCTGAGATGTTTCAGCTACAGCCTTCGTTTCCTCGCGAGGCGGAGCAGGCGCTGCCTTCGTTTCAACTCTCACTGTTTCGACTACAGGCTTCGTTTCAACTCGCGGTGCTTCAGCTTTTGAAACCGCATTGACTGGTTGTTCATCACGAGCAATACCGTGGGTATCCGCAGATTCAGACCTCGGAATCAACTTTTTTTTTTCATCGAGCGGGAAAAGTCCCTGTCGATTTAAATATTCCTGAATATGGGATAAGGCATCCGGGGAGATATTTGCACTGGGACCAATTGCCTTTGTAATCGCATCAATCCGACGCAATATGCCATCCAGAGGAACGACATTTTCAACCTGACACATGCGAATCGTAGCCATTTCCATCACAAGTCTTGGCGACAGGCTCTTGGGAAGCATTTCGGAAGTCTGATACCAGATGGAAAAAATGCGCTGGAGTCGTTCCATTCCGGCAAGTGGAAGCCATGATTTAATGATTTCTTTCTCGGAGGCATTCAGTTCAACCGGGGCATTGGGGGCGGCTGCAAGCACCGTGACATCGCGCCAGAATTCAAGCAAATCAAAGGCAAATTGAGACAGATTCTGTCCGTAATGATCGACTTTTTCAATGCATGAAAGAGCTCCGGCGGCATCTTTTTTTAACACGCATTCACCCATTTTCATGAGTGTTTCACGACTCGCCACGCCGAGAACTTCCGCCGCGCGTTCGCCACTGATGGGCTGTTCCGCAAATGCAATGATTTGATCCATCGCACTCAGTGCGTCACGAACACCTCCTCGCGCGGTCCTCGCTATGAGCCTGAGCGCCGATTCCTCAAACTGGATGTGCTCCGATTCGGCGATTCTGGCCAGATGCGCTGACAAATCATCTTCTGTAATGCGCTTAAAATCATATCGCTGACAGCGACTGATAATCGTAATCGGGACTTTGTTCGGATCAGTCGTTGCAAAGATAAAAACAACGTGTTGCGGTGGTTCCTCAAGCGTTTTGAGCAGGGCATTAAAAGCCTCTGTCGTCAACATATGAACTTCGTCAATGATATAAATTTTATATCGATCCCGACTCGGTGCATACCGCACAGCTTCAAGAACTTCGCGGATTTCGTTGATACCACGGTTCGATGCACCGTCGATTTCGATGACATCCATCGAATGCCCTTCGGTGATTTCACAACAGCTCTGGCATTCATTGCAGGGTTCGTCACACGGTGAATGCTCACAATTCAATGCTTTGGCAAAAATACGGGCTGTCGATGTCTTGCCGACACCTCGCGATCCCGTAAACAGGAACGCATGGGCCACTCGATTTTGCGCAATCGCATTTCGAAGCGTAACAGCAATATGCTGCTGGCCGACGAGATCTGCAAATGTCTGTGGGCGCCATTTTCTGGCAAGAACGATATAGGACGACATAACCCCTCCTTTAAAGGACTGCCTTTTTTACTGCATTTTGTCGTTCTGATAAAGCATCGATTTTTCGGAGGCATGGCTATTGGCCGAAACGCCCAATACGCCATGCCGCGCGTCCTATTGCATACGGCCGCGCATAACTGGTGTGCATCGCTCGTCCTTACATCAATTTCATGGACTCACTTTTTTAATGTTCAGTATTTACATTTCTTTTATGGCGAGAGATAGAATAACAACTGCTCATTAATGCAGTATAATGTAAATTATTTACCACAAAAAGATAATTTTATGGTCGCAAATAGAGAACACAAAGACAGACTATTTATGTTTATATTTGGATGCGAGGAGAACCGGGAGTATACCCTTAGTCTCTACAATGCCATCAACAAGTCAAATTACACAGATGCTGAAGCAATTCAGTTCACAACAATTAAAAATATTCTGTATTTGGGAATCCGGAATGATGTTTCATTCATCATCTCTGATCAAATGAATCTATTTGAACATCAGTCGACGTTTAATCCGAATATGCCGGTTCGTCTTCTGCAGTATGTCGGGCACTTGTATGAACAATACATCGCCCAAAACAAATTGAATGAATTCGGCAAAAGACTGCTTTCTCTTCCGGTTCCAAAACTTCTCGTGTTCTACAACGGGCGTGATGAAAAAGAGGATGAACAGATTCTGAAACTAACCGATTCTTTCCCTAAAAATGCTGTCTCTGATGTCGAAGTTAAAGTTCGCATGTTGAACATAAACTATGGTAAAAACAAAGCGTTGCTTGATGCCTGCAAACCACTCAGTGAATATGCATGGTTTGTCGAAATCGTCAGGCAAAACCAGAATCAGGGCATGTCTTTGCAAGAAGCATTGAACAACGCAATCGCCCAAATGCCTACTGATTTTATATTGTACTCATTTTTTAAGACTCACCAGGCAGAGGTATATGGCATGTTAATGGACGAATACAATGAAGAAAAAGTTATGAATAAATTTTATGAAGATGGGCGGGAAGAAGGTGAAAAGAGAGGTGAAAAGAGAGGTGAAATTAAAACACTAATTTCTCTCGTAGAAGATTGTGACATTTCAATTGAAACAGCAGCAAGGAAGGCCGGCATGACGCAATCTGAGTTCGTCAATGCAATGGAACAATTTAAGGCTGAATCCACAGAGATGCCAAAACAGGAATAAAACTCACCAGGCAGAGGTATATGGCATGTTAATGGACGAATATGGTTGTTTTACCTCATGACCTCATTTGATATTTTGCGAATTTCGGGTAAAATAATTTCAGAATGTTGTTGTTTCATATCAGAAACAATGACTTTGAACAGGATGCCGAGCAAATATGTTAAACGAGAATCGTATTCGCAAAATAATCATTTTTATGGGTACAATTCTGTTTGTTTCTGCATGTTCTGATGAGCAAATTCAGTATGTCGATGACGGGCCTGATTTCATCATTGTAGATAAACCAGATAAGCCGTCATCCAGCGTGGATCCAACAACTGGTGACGATCCAACAACTGGTGAAGATCCAACAACTGGTGACGATCCAACAACTGGTAAGGATCCAACAACTGGTGACGATCCAACAACTGGTGACGATCCAACAACTGGTGACGATCCAACAACTGGTAAGGATCCGACAACTGGTAAGGATCCGACAACTGGTGACGATCCAACAACTGGTAAGGATCCAACAACTGGTGACGATCCAACAACTGGTGACGATCCGACAACTGGTGAAGATCCAACAACTGGTGACGATCCAACAACTGGTGA
>JAZRWV010000608.1:0-3526 GCA_045599925.1 Myxococcota bacterium | reverse complement strand
CGATGACGAGGTCTTTGTTGGCCGTGAGGGCGGCACCGACTTCCTTGATGGATTTGCCGAATTTCGGGCCTGCGGCGCGGAAGTTGAGCTTGATTTCGTAATCGAGCGGGCTGGGCGTGCCGGGAGCGAGGATTTCGACGGTTTTGACGTTGAGGTCATCTTTGAGGATGTCCTGGAAGCGCTGCGCGGCTTTGAGGCCGATTTCGTCGGCTGGGCCGAGTATCATTTTGCTCAGCGGCTGGCGGATCTTGAGTTTCTGGGCTTCGCGGGCGCTGAGGGTCGACGTCTTCGACGCGGTGCATTTTGCCGCCGCAGTGTTTTTTGGTTTTATTTTGTTGCGCGGGCTATGGCTGCGCCATATGCCCACGCGCTCCGCCTATGCCTGCGGCATACGGCTCCGCTCGGCGGCTATTTAATACGCCGCCGATGCCATTACCAGGTCATATCCAATAAAAAGTCGCGGATATTACGATGTCGAATGCCGTTTCGACTCATATCCAATTCATCCATGGAAATCACATATTTGGGATAATGATCACTAATGGCGTTGTAAACGCCAAATTCTCGCTGTATTGTTTGTTCAGAGGCGAGTAAATATGCAACTTGAATATATAATTTATCGTTATTTTTCTTTGCAATAAAATCGATTTCCAGATCACCGACTTTGCCAATTGTGACAGCGTAACCACGGCGTTTCAATTCGATATAGACGATATTTTCCAGGATTTGATCGATATCTTCAGTATTTCTGCCATATATGGCTTCGCGCATGCCGTGATCGGCGATATAATACTTTTCATTGACCGTTAATACTTTTTTGCCTGCCATATCTTCGCGGCTGACTTTATAAAATAGAAAAGCTTCCTGACATGCCGACAAATAGTTGAGAATCGTTTCGGTGCTGACGGTTCTTTTTTCGCTTTTGAAAAAAGCTGAGATGCTTCGTGCACTAAAGACATGCCCATTATTCGCCATAATATAAGTGACGAGTTTCTCAAGCAGGTCGATATCGCGGATATTGTTGCGTTTGACGATATCCTTGAGCACGATGGAGTGATAAATATCATTGAGATATTGTGTCATTGCCTCCATGTCCTGCGCAAAGGTGCTCAAAAAGGGCATACCGCCTATTTTTATATAATTCTTAAAGCAATCGGCACTCGTGATTTGTGGTGTCATTTGTTGGCGAGCCATAAAGAATTCTTCGAATGAAAAAGGATAGATGACAAACTCAACGTATCGCCCGCCGAGGTAGGTTGCGAGTTCACCGGACAAAAGGTGGGCATTGGAACCTGTGATATAAATATCACAGTCAAAATCACAGCGAATTGAATTTATACACTTTTCCCAATCCTGAACCTCCTGAATTTCGTCAAGGAAAAGATAGGTTTTGCCTTCAATGCCCTGAATTCGCCTGGATATTTCCTGATATAACGCCATCGCCGTACAGAATGGCGCATTGATGAACGACTCAAAATTGAACTTGATGATTTGCGAAGCATGCACACCGCGAAGCAACAACTCGTCCTGAATCAGCGACAGCATGACCGATTTACCAGAACGACGAATCCCCGTCAGCACTTTGATCACATCCTTTTCCACAAAAGGCAGAATTCTTTTTAAGTAGACATCTCTCTTGATCATATCACCTCTCCATCAACCTGTGCTGGATCTCGCCAGCGCGTTCATTATAACTGACAAAACACACAAAATCTCGATTTTTGTCCAGCATATCGAACGGAAAAGTAAAAAGTCAAATTTTTGTCCAGTATATCGAACGGTTTGGAGTATGCCACCGTATGCCGTCAGGAAGCAGGCGGCAACGATGCCCGCAATGATTCGGCAACAGAAAAGAGGATAGTCGCCAAACTTCGATAATCTGTCGTCATACTTCGATAATCTGTCGTCATACTTCGTGAATCTGTCTTCACTCCGTCACCCCGTTTTTCGTCCAGACATTACCGTCTTTCGTCCAAAATTAGTCACTTTTGGACGAAAATGAGGGAATACGAATTTTTCGTTGGGGAGGACCTGCATGATGATGAGGTCGGTGCTGATGGTGAGCGTGACGGCAAAGGGCCGTATCGGCGTACGCCTATAGGCCGCATTCTTCGGCGATCGCGATTTTTTCGTTGGGGATAGCCTGCATGATGATGAGGTCAGGCGTGACTTCGACGTCGCCGGTGCCGATGGTGAGCGTGACGGCTTCACCGGCGCAGGCCTTGGCGATGACGAGGGCATCCATTCTTTCCAGTAGTCGCGGTCGGAGTTGTATTTGACCGTGCTGTAGGGAACGATACCGGCGTCGAGCCAGGGGTTGCCGACCTCTTCGACGCGGTGCATTTTGCCGCCGCAGTATTTTTGGGTTTTATTTTGTTGCGTGGGCTATGGCTTCGCCATACGCCCTCGCGCTCCGCCTATGTGCTCGCCGCCGTACCGGACGGCTGTGCGCATACGGCTCGCGAAGCGCGCGATAGCCATCAAATCCAACAAATCCTAAAGCGAAGTGATAATCTTATTGTTATTTTTCGCTTCAATGTAAATATCTTTATAACATTTTGCCATTCCAGAACCTACGATAATTGGGTATGATACAATCACTCCATCAGATATAATTACATCTTTGAAGGGAAGTAATGTCGCTTTTACTATCATTGGCATACATGGTATTATCTCGTCAAATGAAGAATAAAGTCCCTTAACCATGTAAACATTACTTTTTTCTGAAATAAAAACCGAGCCTTTTCTTAAATGTCTCTCAATAACAAATGTATCCGTAATGCGTTCTTTCCAACGACGAACAATATCCTCATGTTCTCGTGGCAGCTTCGCTTGCTCAAGGTAATCCTCAATACAACTGATATGTTCCCAGATGAATTGTGCAACAGGCTTCACATCATCAATATCCATCGGAAAATGATAGAAAAAATGAATGTCGCTATTGATAACATGATATTGCTGATTGGTGAATTCCAACATAGGAATCCAAAGCTTGTAAAACAGCTCCGCATCTTCACATGAAAGTGTTGGGATTATTGCCATAAGTATATATCTCCGCTATTTGAAAGCAAAAGTGCTTAAAACACGATCCGTATTAGAATATTACTTTGTCTGCAATCTCGACACAAAAACCAAGCGTCTCTCACTTCGAAGCAATGACGGGGGGAAAACAGTGACCTTACTCATACGCACCAACCTTTGCCTTGTCGGCATAAGGAGCAGGATATCTTCTTGTTCCTGCTCATGTAATACCGATATTGTAACACAGCGATTCAATCAGCATAAAGTCATTTGTCGAAACACACCAAAAACGCTTTAACGACCATTCAGGCAACGTCAGAACGCACCATGAAGTGGATCATCGATCGTTCTGTCAGGCACTGAATGCAACCAAAACCAGTTTGGTAGTGTTCTGTTATGAACTGAACACTACCAAACGCGGTTTAGCGAGCGTTCCGTCATGCACTAAACTCGACGAGAACCGTTTTTTCGACCGTTACGACATGCACCGAACCTGACAAAAACC
>JAZRWV010000607.1:0-2928 GCA_045599925.1 Myxococcota bacterium | reverse complement strand
TCACGTGTTACTCACCCGTGCGCCGCTTTACTCAGGGCCGAAGCCCCTTTCACGCTCGACTTGCATGTGTTAGGCCTGCCGCCAGCGTTCGTTCTGAGCCAGGATCAAACTCTCCAGTTTGATCTCTTATATCGAGCCGTTTCACGAAACGGCTTTACTTACTTTAGTCGCCGCGTAGCATGCTACGCGGTTTCTTGGAATCGAATGCTTTCGCATCCGTTTTAGGCTCGCACTTCTGCTTCTTATTTCTCTCTCTTCTTCGGTTTTCAAGATTGCCGCAGGCTCTTTTTCAGAACCCGTCGAACGAGCGCGGCTTATACTCGCCTACATGTATCATGTCAAAGTTTTTTTTATAAAAAATGCATTTCGGCCGTATTGCAAAGCAATAGGCCGAAATCCAAGGCCGTATTGCAAAGCAATAGGCCGAAATCCAAATCAAATAACCTCATCACATGGATAAACCAACATTTAAAAACTGATTTTCCATTTCCATTGTCTAATGTCATCTTCTATGCCAAAATATGCCGTTTCTTGTCGTTTTCCATTGATTGAGGTTTATTTATGTCGTTTTTACTAAAATTAGCAATTGCCCCCGTCGCTCTTCTCCTGATTTACATCTACAAAAAAGACGTCATTTCCAAAGAACCAACAAAAGCATTGGTTAAAGCCTTTCTTGGCGGATGTCTCGTTGTTCTTCTCGATCTGCTCGTTCTCCTGCCAATTCATCTATTATTTGGCAGCGCCACCGAATGGTCTCCGCTCTTACTTTCGGTATTCGGACAATCCTTCATCGAAGCCGGAATTCCAGAAGAACTTTGCAAATTTGCCGTTCTTTACTTCCTCGCCTGGAAAAGCAAAGACTTTGACGAACATTTCGACGGCATTATTTACGCTGTCTTTGTTTCCATGGGCTTCGCCTGCATCGAAAACATCATGTACGTCGCTATAGGAGGCGTCGGAACTGGTATTCTGCGCGCAATAACAGCAGTTCCGGGACATTTCTTCTTCGGCGTCACCATGGGATATTATTTTTCCCGCGCCAAATTCATCCCTGAAATACGCAAAAACAACATGTACAAGGCTCTCTTAATTCCAATGCTCCTTCACGGCATTTATGACTTTATCCTCTTCCTCATCAAATCCCTCTCGGATATTGAAAATGAAGAAGTTGGTGCTGTTGGGGGGATTATCATCGTTCTAGCCATCTCATTCTTTGTGTTCAACTTCTTCCTCTGGAAATTGGGCCGAAAACGCATTGAAGAGCTCAGAAATGACGACATCGCCGTTCAACAGGGGCTTATGCCTGCTCCCGTCAATGATAGTATTGTTACAAACGACATTGAGACAGACCGTTTGAAGATTAAATAATTGGCGTTTTGCTTGCAGCCTCAAGACAATTTTTAATACCAGATCAGGCGCCGGATTTCCGGCGCTTTTTTTATTGTTCTGATGTGGATTTTATCCCACCATATCGGGTAAACACGGCCACGCCGCATTTTTTATACGGCGAGGTTTTTAATTTATGCCATTGATAACACTATGCTTCCACTGATAACTGTTCAGCATCTCGGCAAATCCTATGGTGCCAAAAGCGTTTTTGAAGATCTTTCACTCATCATTTCTGACCGCGAAAAAATTGGCCTTATTGGCCACAACGGCTCCGGAAAATCGACATTTTTAAAGATTCTTTCTGGGCTCGAATATCACGATGACGGTGAAATCACCCATCACAAAAAGCTTCATATCGCCTATTTGCCTCAGAATCCGACATTTGCAGAAGATGACACGCCACAGACTGTCGTTTCCAAGGCCCTTCAGTCGCGCCGAGACAGACTGAATGCTTATGAAATGCTTTGTACTCGCATTGCAGAAGCGACGAATCCGGATGAAATCGAACGTTTAAGCCATGAACAGGAACAACTTCAGGCCGAAATTGAACAACATGGAGGCTGGGAAATCCAGCACGAAATCGAGGGTATGCTGAGAAGACTGAGTCTTCCTGCCGACATTCTCAATCAGTCGATGCACAGTCTTTCCGGCGGTCAGCAAAGACGCGTGGCGCTCGCCCGAGTTCTTTTGGAACGCCCGGATTTGCTGCTTCTGGACGAGCCAACCAACCACCTCGATACCCAAACCATCGAATGGCTCGAAAGCCTGCTCAAAGACTATCGTGCAGCCATCATTCTCGTCACGCATGACCGAGCATTTCTGGATGCCATCGCCACACGAATCGTCGAAATTCATAAAAGCGAGTTGCTTTCATTTGCAGGAAATTACGTCAATTTCGTCGAACAAAAAGCGGCTTTGCTCGAACTTCGCAAAAAAGAACAGGAAAAATACGCCAACTTACTCGTCACAGAACTCGACTGGCTTCACAGAGCCCCCTGTGCTCGCGGTACAAAAGCCCGTGCTCGCATTGAACGCGTCGCAGAAATCCAGGAAAAAGCCAAAGTCACACACGAAGCCACTCTGACGATGTCATTTACAGCCGATTCTCGGCTGGGAAATATCATTATCAATGCCGAACACATCTCAAAAGCGTTTGACCATCCCGTGTTCAAGCCCTTTGATTTTACGCTTCGAAAAGAAGACTGTTGTGCCGTTATCGGCCCGAATGGATGCGGCAAAACAACACTGCTCAATGTTCTGACGAGAAAACTTGAACCCGATAACGGCACCGTCATCATCGGAAAAAACACGCATATTGCTTATCTTTCGCAGCATCGACAGGAACTCGACCCGACCAAGTCCGTTTACGATTCGATTGGTGAAGGCGATCACGTTTATGTCAACCATTGTGCCATTCACAAACGCGGTTTTCTGTCGCGTTTTCTGTTCGATGTTCCCGAACAGGACAAGCTCGTTTCGACGCTTTCCGGCGGCGAAAAATGTCGTCTTCTATTCGCCAAAATGATGTGTACGGACGCC
>JAZRWV010000606.1:0-2539 GCA_045599925.1 Myxococcota bacterium | reverse complement strand
GAACACGTGTCGATGCTGTGAATAATTTCACAGTCTCCATAGCGCGGCCCCCCAAAAAAAGTCATGAAATGCAATTCCCGCACATTTTGAGTTTTGTGTGATATAAAATCCCCAAAATAGCACTATCAGAGGTGTTTTATGGATGACGGGAAAAATCAGAATAATCAAAACGACGAGAATGTTTTTGTTGCCAAGAAATTGCCAGATGAGCTGAGTCCGGAAAAACAGGCAGAAATGGCTCGACAGGCAGCAGAAAAAGAGCTGAGCAGGCTCATGGAAACGTGGCGCAAGGAGTTTGAAGGCCTGGAGGACGACAAACGACAGGATGCCCTTTATGTTCTGATGAATGAGCGTATTTATTGGCGAATCATCTACTATATGCGTCGTTTTCCGGAGCGTCTGACGAGCAGTCGAAAGACGTATTCAGATCGATGCATTGGCAGCGAAGAATTGATGGCCTATATGGGGTATGAGGAACCAGAAGGGTACTCTGTGGGTTGGCTTGAAGAAAATCGTGTACCTGGGCTTGATGCGGCTCGGGAGCATGTGTTGCGTCTCGATGCACAGATTCGGACATTACTTGAAATGGATTCCGGATGTCCGATTTCCCGGATTCAGAGGAATTTTGCGCTGAGTCCGATTGAAATGGAAGTGCTTGGAACGTTGGTTGGGGCCATGTCGGTGGAAACGCTGCTGCGCATGATGACTGTTGCATGGGCAGATTTTTCGGTTCGGCAGCCGACGGTCAGTTTTGTGGCTCATCTTTTGAGCGACACGCAGGCCGGTTATGAGCAGATCGTTGAACTTCTTTCCGAGCAGGGTACGCTCAGACGTATGCGGCTTGTGATTGCGGAACGTCATGCGCTGTTTCCGAACTTTACGCCGCTTGCTTATGCGCCGCTGGCTGTTGAGCAGACCGTTATCGACAGTTTTTGCGGCAGGAAGCGAGTGCATGAACTGCCGCCGAATATGACCATGCATCAGAAAGGGCTTTCGAAACGCGCACTTATTGCCGAAGCATCAGTACTTGAAGAATTTGAATATGCGCTGAAAGCGCCGTCGGCGAGGATTTGTATGATTGGACCGGTTCATGCCGGGCGGCGGACGCTTTTGTGCACGGCAGGGCTTCATGGAAAAACGCGCACCGTTCTCGAAGTCGATGCCTGTCGCGAGTTTGAAAGAGTTCCGGTCAGTGAAATTGACATCCGGCTTTCCGGCATCATGCGCGAAGCGCTTCTGGACGGCAGTATTCTTCTGCTTCGGTTTGACGGGCTTGGTGAAAAGCCGGAGGTTTTGGAACGTCTGATCGAATGTCAGACGAAAATATCCCGGCTTGCGGATTACTATCCGGGTGAAATCGTAATTCTGGCCAATAAAATGCATGCATTTTATGACGATGCATTTGGAAAGCCGGTATGCATTCATGTGCAGCCGCCGTCGATAGAATCTGCGTATACGGTTTGGCAGAGAGCGCTTCAGCCATGGTGCGCGCCCGAGGAATGCGAGCGAATGGCAGATGCATTTTCGCGCAACTACAGCCTTCCGATTGGCAGTATTTTCAGTGTTGTTCGGGATGCCGTGGATGCACGGCAGTCAGCTGGCAGTACAAATGTTGAAATTCAGTCGCATCACATTCTGAATGAAATACGCAAAAGTTTCCGGCATCAGATGGGGGCACTGGCTGAAATAACGGTGAGCGATGTGCCGCTCTCCGGCGTTGTTTTGCCGGATGAGGCCAAAGCACAGGTCAGAGAGATTCTGGAGTATGCAAAGAATCTTCACAATGTTCTGGACACATGGGGATTTCGTCAGAGATCGCCTTATGGCAATGCGCTTTCGGTTCTTTTTGCCGGTCCTCCGGGAACGGGAAAAACGCTGCTTGCCTGTGCGCTAGCCAATGAACTTGGCAAAGTGCTGTATCGCGTGGATTTGTCGAGAGTTGTTGACAAATATATCGGCGAGACCGAGAAAAACCTGGCCAAAATATTCGATGAAGCGGCTAAAGCTCAGGCGATTATATTATTCGATGAGGCGGATTCTCTGTTTGCCAAACGAACAGAAGTCAAGTCGTCGAATGATCGCTATGCGAATCTCGAGATCAACTTTCTGCTTCAGAAGCTGGAATCGTATAACGGAATCACGATTTTAACGACAAACCTTTCGAAGAGCATTGATGAGGCATTCAGACGTCGTTTGAGATTTATTATTGATTTTCCGATGCCGGATGTTTCGAGTCGGATTGCGCTTTGGAAACGGATGATGCCGCCAAATGCGCCTCTTTCGGATGACATCAGATGGGCCTGGCTTGCACGAACTTTTGAAATGAGCGGTGGCTATATTCGCAATGCAGTTTTGAAGGCTGCGATTACTGCATCAGCAGCTGGCGTGCCGATTTCGATGGAACATCTGGCAAAGGCAGCTGCAGCCGAAGGGCGATCCATGGGCAAGCTGATGCGCATTGAGGATGATTTTGACGAGTATTATGAAGAGGACGATGACGACGAGCATCGGCGTTAAAATTTGATTTGGGGGCAGGCTG
>JAZRWV010000605.1:0-4808 GCA_045599925.1 Myxococcota bacterium | reverse complement strand
TTTTGTCAATGTGTGAAAAACTGTGTTATATTGCGCCATGGTTCGGAACTCCTTGCAAAAGGCGGTTGTTGCAAATTTCCTTTTAGCAAGAAATCAGTTCCGAACCAACTATAAAGCCACATTTTTGCGGGACAGCAGTGGCCAAAGCCGATGAATATGAGTGCAGACTCGGAATCTATGATAAAGATGAGCCATTTGTCTGCAAACATATCAATAATGTATCCGAGGCTTTTGTGTGGATTTCGAACAGGGTAATACCAACGTTGATGAAGGAATAATAGTATGAACAAGATAATTCTATCATTTTTATTCTTACTTAATTTAGGCTGTATAGGCTGTAATTCAAAACAAGATAATACAGCAAATGATGACAGCCAACCAGAAAGCAATCAACCAACGATTCAAACCACTCAAATCAATGAGCACTCAGATATTATAGATAAGCAGCAAGACCTTAATAATACAAACATCGACACACAAACACCTAAAAAGAATTGTGATGCTTTATGCACAATAGACTGGCGAGATAAAGAATTTCTGAAAAATAACACATGTGGAGACGAATTTTCGAGCAAGTCTGTGTGGTCTAACGCTCAAAAACAAGCTCATCGAAAGCAAGTACGTGAGTGTAAAAGAAAGGTAGATGATATGGTACGGAATAAGGAATTTGAATGCAAAAGAGAATGTCTTCAATCATTATAATAAAATGATATGTGCGTCGGTTTCATTTTGCCTAAGCCATGCGATGAAAGACGCCATGAGTTTGGACTTGCCTGAACGCCGAATCCCAGTGATGACCTTAATGTCCGGTGTATGCTTTACGGATATGAGTTGCTTAAGATAATGCGGTCTTTCGATGAGTTTCATGGTCAAACCTCCCAACCGACTAATACCTTATTTCCCAAAAATGATAAATTTTTAATTTTGGGAAATAGCACCCCATATGCCCCCCCCACGCCTCTCTTTTGCATAACGCACTTGGTGTTCCCGCATACAGCACACCAATAGAGAGCGGCGGCGTATGAAATAGCCGCCGCCAGCGAGCCGCAGAGCCGTGTTGCGACACGGCTCAAGGCGAGCGCGCATGCCGTATCGAGCAAAGCGAGATAGGCTGCACCCCGAAAAAAAAAAGCATACATTGGCATCCATTGAGCGCACAGAACATTTCCTCGTCGCTGATTTCATAGCCATTATGAATGCCGTTGTGTAATTTTTTACTGGGTGCATCCACAATTTGATGCATTCTGTTATATATGAGGCGCGCTGTCGCAGTCTTCAGCTGATTTTGCAATCAGCAGGCGTGCGTTTGTTACATTTTTCGCATTCTTGGAGGAAAAATGCGGTCTTTTGCCGTTGTTCTGTTTCTGGTCTTTTGTTCGTTGGCTTTTGCCGGTTGTCAGAAAAATGCCATACACAATGATGCGGATGTCGTTTCCGAAACATCTGGGGGCGTTCAAGGGCATGATGAATTGGAAAGTTTGGATAAATCGAATGGAAAGATGGAAAATGAGGTTTCTATGGCAGAAAATCCCGGTCAAATGGCGCTCAATGGCTTTTCGCACCTTGCCGGAAGTGTCAGAATAGACAAAGATATCGTCGAAATTCGCATTCAGTCCAATCCGACAACGGGATATCAATGGTCCTGGCAGGATGATTCAGAAGGAAAAATTCTGAGCAATGAACGCGATGAATTTTTGCCGCCTTCTGCTGTAAATGAGCGAGGTGAAATGATCGCCGGAGCGAGTGGAACTCATGAATTTGAATTCAGGGGAATAGCAGAAGGCGTCGTGAACCTGACGTTGACTTATCGGCGTTCCTGGGAACCGCCCAGTGAAAATGACATC
The DNA here is from genome assembly GCA_045599925.1 of Myxococcota bacterium. Classification (GTDB taxonomy): domain Bacteria; phylum Myxococcota_A; class Bradymonadia; order UBA4248; family UBA4248; genus UBA4248. Next base: position 2,964 of record JAZRWV010000605.1, on the reverse strand, counting down.
ACATATCGTCTTGAAATCAGAGTTTCTGAGGATGGACGAATTTTGAGAGTTGTTCAGCGTTGAGTCTGTCGATATTGTGGGAATCTGTCACGTATTGCATTTGGAATTGACTATTGCCAGGTGTATTTGCGATGCAAATGGTTTAAAAACAAACGATGTGTATCGTGATTCCGTCGGTCAGCAGGGAATTGAAATGTAAACTATACGCTTGTTCTGTAAGGATGAGGCGTTTTGTGGAGAAAAAATGACAAAAAAAGTAGCAGTTATTATTTGTGCATGTTCGTTGCTCGCGGCATCGTGTAACGAGCCGCAAAACGAGCCCGATACTTCACTGAATAAGCAGGCGATACTTCATGGGAGTGTAGACGATAACGATCCTGCGGTCGTCGGACTATTTTGGGAAACAAAAAAAGATAATGGCGAAATAGTATTGACGCCGAGTTGTACAGGAACGTTGATCCATCCACAATGGGTGTTGACGGCTGCACATTGTGTGGTCCAATTGAATAAAGCGCAAAATGATCAGGAATTGATGGATTTTAGTCGCCAGGTCGTTTTTTTGGGATCATCGGCGGAGAACGGCAAAGTCATTTCAAGACTTAGCGATGAACGTACAAAAATATATTGGCATCACGATTATTTATTGGGTGACGAACAAGTTTTTCGAGATATTGCATTGATTAAATTGCCGGAGCCAATCTCTCAGACGGATATTCCAGAGCCGATTTTGCCATTACCGAGCTGGTTGGCGTTGCAGGATAAAGATTTGCCGATTTCCAGCCATGTCGTTGGCTTTGGATATGATGAATTTGGTGAGAGTGGGCGTAAACTCACCGCGAATATTCCCGTGACGGATTATTGTCACGATGTGAATAGTGTCGATGATCCTTTACCTGGATGTAATGTTGGGAAAAAACATGTCGTTGGTGTGCATCCAAATATAAATTATCAAATGAAAAATGGATATGTTGATTTTGAAGATGAACTTTTGATGTCAAATGGGACAATATATCTGGACACAAAAGATTCTTCATTGTGTCATGGGGATTCTGGCGGCCCTGCGATTATTTCCATTGGCGGAAAAGAGTATGTCGGCGGCGTTGCAAGTTATGGTTCTCTCATTTGTAGTGTATATAATGTGAGTACAGCGGTACAGGATTATTATAATTGGATCATATCTATTGCGCCGGAAGTCGCATCTCAATATCGAGAAATATGTGGAAATGGCGTGGATGATGATGGAAACGGTCTTGCGGATGACGAAGACTATGCTTGCCGGTTCTGTAAGGATGGAGCCGATTCCGATGCTTGTAATGCGCAATTGAACAAAGATGGAAAAAATAAATGTATCGCGTGGGATAATCATAAATATCAAGGTGGTGACGTTAAATGTGATGCGTCCTGTCACGTCGATTTCAGTCAATGTATAGTCGCACCAATGTGTGGAAATCACCAATTAGACGAAGGCGAAGAGTGCGATGGACCGCTTTTTGTGGATGATAAACAGCAGTGTTCGGAATATCATTCGGAATATGCGCGAGGCTGGCTGAGATGTGATCATGAATGTAAATTGACATTGGATCGTTGTCAGCGCGTAGATGAATGCGGCAACAAATATATTAATGGCGAACTGTATTGCGATCGCACAACATTTGTTAAAGAAGAACATTTATGCACAGACTTTGATTCGGATTTGTATAATTCCGGATATATCAATTGTGATGAAAACTGCTTGTTAGATGATTCGGAATGTGGTTTGAACTGCGGTAATGGCGTCGTGGATACCGACAAAGGTGAAATATGTGATGACAAAGACCTGAATGGTGCAACTTGCGAGACGATTTATGGTCCCGGTTCTCAAGGCATGCTGGCATGTTTGGATTGTTATAATTATATGCCGCTATTTTGCAGCAACCCTGCACAGTGTGGGGATGGTTATTTGCAACTCATGGAGGATTGTGATGGTGATTTGTTTGGTCAACATGACAGTTGTAGCAAGCGCGATCCCGATCGTCCGTATGGCGTGCTAAAGTGTAACGAGGATTGTACGGTTGACACGAGTTTGTGTACGGCAAATCCGTGCGGTGACGGGGATTTGGAAGAAGGTGAAGTCTGTGACGGCGAACTGTTTTCTTCGAGCGACTTGTGCGAAGCGCATGATGCGTCTCGTCCGATTGGCAAAGTGACCTGCAAATCCGATTGCACGATAGACACGACAACGTGTGTTGCGACATTGTGCGGCAATGGCGCATTGGACGAAGGTGAAGCTTGTGACGGCGAACTGTTTTCTGCGGGCGATTTGTGCGAAGCGCATGATTCGTCTCGTCCGATTGGCAAAGTGACCTGCAAATCCGATTGCACAATCGATACGACAACGTGTGTTGCGACATTGTGCGGCAATGGCGCATTGGACGAAGGTGAAGTCTGTGACGGCGAATTGTTCAGGACTGATTTGTCGTGTGAAGAGGAGATGGGACAAGGTTATACGGGTAATCTGACTTGTTCGGGCGACTGTCAAACCGTATCAACGGCAAGCTGCGTCAAACCAGAGGAACAGCCTGATCCAGCACCCGTAAACGAGATCTGTGATGATAACATCGACAACGACCATAATGGACAAATCGATTGTGAGGATGATGCGTGTATTTTATTGGATACGTGTTATTCATATAAGGCGAAGAAACAGGTGAATTGTTCGGTGAATTTGTCGACGCCAGCTGGTGAAGCACCGTGGTGTTGGTTGTTGGGACTATTGCCCGTCGTCGGGTTAATGAGACGTCGTAAAAGCGAATAGGTGGGGTGAAAATCGTGTATGTAAGATGACGTCTTTTCGGTTTTGATGTGGACTTTTGACGATTATTCACGTGCGGTGATTTTTGGTGGGGCCGGGCCTATCGCCTTTGGCGATACCGCGCGCGTATTGGCCCCGCTTTCCCTTTGGGATACGCCGCGGCTTTCGGTTTT
>JAZRWV010000604.1:0-5797 GCA_045599925.1 Myxococcota bacterium | reverse complement strand
ACCAGCACACGTTTCACAACGACCACCCTGCTTTGATGATGCTACGTTAAAACTGAAGCGTGAAGCCGAATATCCATACATTTTGGCTTCCGGAATGGCTGCAAACAGCATGCGAATGAGATCAAAGACCTTCGTATAAGTGGCAGGATTCGAACGCGGTGTTCGTCCGATCGGTTTCTGATCGACATCCAGAACGCGTCCAATGAGTTCAAGCCCCTGAATGTCGTCGCAATATTGCAGTCGCAGTGGCCGTTTGTTGAGATAATTCCGGACATTGGGAAGCAGCAAATCGTTGATGAGCGTGGATTTTCCAGAACCACTGACGCCCGTCACGCAGACGACACATCCCAAAGGAATATCGACATCGATATTTTTGAGATTATTTTGGCGGGCATTTTTTATTTTAAGCCAGCCATTATCAGGTTTTCTGCGTTTTTCGGGGACTTCGACCTGTTTTCTTCCGAGCAGATAATCGATGGTCAGCGAGCCCTGAACATCATCAATTTTGTCAGCCGGACCAGCATAAATAACATTTCCGCCATATTTTCCGGCTTTTGGACCGATATCGACGAGAAAATCGCATGATCGCATGGTGGCATCATCGTGTTCGACGACGACGACTGTATTCCCGCGATCGCGCAAATCCTTGAGAACGCCGATGAGGCGCGCCTGATCGCGGGCATGGAGTCCAATCGACGGTTCATCGAGAATATACGTCACTGCCGTCAACCCATTTCCCAGCAAGCCTGCGAGCCTAACTCTCTGGGACTCGCCACCGGAAAGCGTGACAGCACCTCTCGAAAGCTGGAGATAACCAAGGCCAACCCTTGCAATAAAGCGAAGACGTTCCAGCAGAGATGGCACTAAGTCTTCGACAATGCGAGCTGCAATCGGATCGAGTTCGCCTGTCGTCACGTGTTCGAAAAAGTCGATGGCTTCATCAATCGTTTTCATTTGAATTGAAGCCAGGCTTTCTCCTGCAAAATACACGTGGCGTGCGTAAAGATTCAGGCGCGAACCTTCGCATTCTGAACAAATGACTTCATCGCAAAATGACATCAGATGATCAGTGAATTCCGGCCATTCACTCTTTTCGAGAAGATCGAGCATCGTTTCGGTCATGATTGCGATAAAGCCTTCGCGTTCTGTCGTCGTTAAGTTTTGCCAGACTGTAGACGGTGTAATACCGAGTTTTCTCAAAACGGTTTTGGTGACGGATTCAATTTTATCGCGAACATCTTCATCATCGGAAATCAGCGGCAAAAAAGCACATGGTTTTCCGGATGATGCACAAATGGGAAGAGAAGGATCGCCAATCAGCCATTCGGGGCGCATGACTGTTTCGACACCAATGCCATGACAATGTGGACATGCGCCAGTCTGCTTGTTGAAGGCGAGCATATCGGGGGAAAGATCAGGAAAAGACATGCCGCATCGGGGACAAGCCGCATGTTCGCTAAAGATGATCATTTGAGACGGAGCATCGTCGAACATGCGCTCGACGAGACATTGCCCTTCGCCATATTTTAGAGCAATTGCAATACTTTCCGAGATTCGCGTCAGTGCAGACGGCTTGATAATGACGCGATCGACGACGAGTTCAATCGTGTGACGAATATTTTTGTTCAGAAGCCCGACTTCGGCCAAATCACACACTTTTCCGTCGATTCTGGCGTATGCAAAACCGGATTTTTTCAATTTTTTAAGGACATCTTCATGCATACCCTTTCGCTGCTGAACAATGGGAGCATAAAGGATAGCTTTAGTACGTTCGGGCCAGGCCATAAGCCTGTTGATGATGGCGTCACGGGTTGTAGCAGAGACTTCGAGATGGCATTTAGGACACACCTGAACGCCGGCACGTCCCCACAAAAGTCGCATATAATCGTAGACTTCAGTGACTGTGCCAACGGTCGAACGAGGATTATTGCCGGCGGTGCCCTGAACGACAGCAATTGAAGGAGAAAGTCCTGTTATTTTTTCAACCGTCGGACGTCGAATCGGCCCCACAAACTGTCGCGCATACATCGAGAGCGTATCGAGATAACGCCGGCGCGATTCCATATAAAGCGTGTCAAAAGCCAGGGTGCTTTTACCAGAACCACTGGGCCCGGTTACAACAGTAAAAGCATATTTCGGGAAATCGACACAGACATGCGCCAAATTGTTTTCGGTTGCATTCTGGATATGAATAAATTCAGTATTTTTCTTAGTCTGACTTGATTTTTGCGGCATATTCAACCTCTATCCGCCCCATAGTTCTGAGGGCGGCTTTATACCTCAAATGTTCAGTTTTGTGATGGATTTCCGCATAAAAACACGACTTTTTTTTACAAGTGAGCCCTGTCCAAAGACATCACCACTTCAAAGAATTTTACTAAACATAAATGATTTCAATTGGCACATCATTTTCTTAACTTAGTTAATACATGCGTTATCATGTTGCTTAATTTAATGATAATTTCATGCTAACCCAAAAAGGAAACATTATGAAATGCCAAAACAAATTATTAGTCATGTTATTGGTCGGACTTTTTTCACTTTTGCTTGCAGGGTGTTCGACGAGCAAGACTGTTTCGTTCATCAATTATCCCGGTTTTTGGACACAACCCAATGACTACACCAACATCACAGTTGCCCCAGTCACGAATGACCAATACCCAGGGCAATACGTCACGACAGCCGCCGATGACATCATCTCCCGACTTCAGAATAACAACCACTACAATATTTATAACTATACAGGCAGCATTGATTACAACAGCCTGAATGAAGACGAAGCCGAGCTCGTTGCCTACACGACCATCAACAGCTACTCAGTTGATCGCGGCATGGATCGTCGAACCCGCACGGAACAACGAAAACGCATCAATGAGGAAACGGGCGAAGAATACACAGTGGATGTCGAAGTACCCTATGATTATCACTGGCAGAACAGCTATGCCAATGTCACGATGACGTTGTATTCCTCTCGAGCCGGGAATGGCGTTTTAAAGTCATTCAACAGAGACGGATCCTGCTCAGATTCAGACGAAACACCCCCACGACATCATCCGAACCTGTATTCACCAGAATCCATGGAACGATGCGCAATAAAAAATGCCCTGGGAAAACTAGTCTATCAAGTCACGCCGACCTATGAATACTCCATTCTTGAACCGGATGAAACGCTCATGGTTTATCAAGTTAAAAAGGATGAGTGGAAACAGGTCAGCAAAGTGAAAGAAAAATACGGCGAAGATTTCCGCATCTATCTTAAGCTTCCCTCAAAAGCTGACATGAATGATTTCGTGCTGGAAGTTGTGGCCGACGACAAGGAAAAGACACTGATAAAATCGTGGGATGTTCACTGGGATGCCACTTATAGCCGTCTCTATTACACCGTTAACATGTATGAATTTTACACATTGTCAGGCGGATCCACGAAATTTATCATTCGTTTAAAAAGCAGACTGGTCAATGACATTGTGATAGAAAACGATTTCAAACTTTCCTTTAACGACGAAGATGTGGCCAAAGCTCGTTTGGCATCGTCATTGACGCCTGAAACGGTCGAATGATTTTTGGGGCATGGCTATTGGCCACAGAGACGCGCAGGTCGCGCGTCTACAGGCCAATACGCCATGCATTTTCGTGGCCTATCGGCACGTGCCGATACGGCCGCGCAACATTATCCGGCAATAATATTGATAATTTTACCCGGAACAATGATCGTTTTCTTAATTGTCTTGCCTTCGAGCTGACGTGCAACCGCAGGAACAGCCTTTGCAGCCTCGATAATTTCTTCCTGAGAAGCAGTCTTATCGATTTCAATCGTTCCACGCATTTTCCCCAGCACCTGAACGGCGAGTGTGACCATGCTGACTTCGAGTTTTGCAGGATCATATTTTGGCCATTGTGCAAGGGAAACGCAGTCGGTATGTCCGAGAATAGCCCAAAGTTCCTCTGCGAGGTGAGGAGCATAAGGCGCAAGCAAAAGAACGAGAGTTTCTGCGGCACTGCGAGGAACTTTGTCGAGTTTAGCGAGGTGATTGATATAAACCATCAGCTGGGAAATACCGGTATTGAAGGTTAGATTTTCGATATCTTCACCGAGTTTTTTGATCGTCTGATTGCGAATCATCTCGGTTTCAGCATCACAAGGCTCATCGACGACACGTTCATTAAGTTTGTCTTCATCACCAGCGGTGACGAGGAGTTTCCAGCAACGCGTGAGGAAGCGGTTGACTCCCGCGACACCAGCCGTATCCCAGGGTTTAACCTGATCAAGCGGCCCCATGAACATTTCATAAAGTCGAAGCGAGTCGGCACCAAGTTCGCGAACGACGTCATCGGGATTGACGACATTTCCGCGCGATTTGGACATTTTTTCGATCTGCATCGAGAGGGGTTCGCCGTTTCGTTTATCGGTAACAGTTCCGTCGCCGTTTTTCTGAACGTTATCGACGTGAACATAAGCGCCATTTTTATCTTTGTATGAATAGGCGAGGATCATTCCCTGATTGAAGAGTTTTTTGAAAGGTTCTTTGGTGTGAACGAGGCCGATATCGTAGAGAACTTTGTGCCAGAAACGGGCATAGAGCAAGTGAAGAACGGCGTGTTCTGCGCCACCGATATAGAAATCGACGGGCATCCAGTATTTTTCGTTGGCTTCGGAGAACGGAGCTTCAGAATTGTTGGGGTCGATATAGCGCAGATAGTACCAGCATGACCCAGCCCACTGAGGCATGGTATTGGTTTCGCGAGTCATATCGCCAACTTTAAGCCATTCCGTGATATTTGCGAGCGGGCTTTCACCGGTCCCGGAGGGAGCGTAAGTCTGAACTTCGGGCAATGTGAGCGGAAGCTGTTCTTCGGGAAGTGGATGATGCTGATGGTCTTTATCCCAGAGAATCGGGAAGGGTTCTCCCCAGTAACGCTGGCGCGAGAACAGCCAGTCGCGGAGTTTGAAGTTGATGGAAGCTTTGCCGACGTTGTGTTCTTCGAGCCATTCGGTCATTTTCTTTTTGCCATCGGGGACATTGAGTCCATCAAGGAAACCGGAATTGACGTGAACGCCATCGCCAGTGAAGGCTTCTTTTGTGACGTCACCGCCCTGAATGACCTCGATAATCGGGAGATCGAAGGCTTTAGCAAAGTCGTAATCACGCGTATCGTGAGCAGGAACACTCATAATTGCGCCAGTTCCATACGATGAAAGGACGTAATCAGCGGTCCAAATCGGTGTTTTCTTGCCGTTAACCGGGTTAATGGCATAAGCGCCAGTAAATACGCCAGTTTTTGTCTTGGCGAGGTCGGTTCTTTCGAGGTCGGATTTCTTTGCAGCTGCATCGCAGTAATCGTCGACAGCTTTTTTCTGTTCAGGTGTCGTGATGGCTTTGACGAGCGGATGTTCCGGAGAAAGGACGAGGAAAGTTGCGCCAAATAGCGTATCAGGACGCGTTGTAAAGACGCGGATATTGCCATGTACAGCAGTTTCGGGAGCAAGTGCGAAATCGACTTCAGCACCGAGACTTCTGCCGATCCAGTTTCTTTGCATGGCTTTAATGCGTTCAGGCCAGTCGAGTTCATCGAGATCTTCGAGAAGTCTTTCGGCATAAGCCGTAATTTTGAGCATCCACTGTCGCATCGGGCGACGAATGACTTCAAAGCCACCGACTTCGGATTTTCCGTCGATGACTTCTTCATTGGCGAGGACGGTTCCGAGAGCAGGACACCAGTTGACAGGGGCTTCGGCGACGTATGCGAGTCCACGTTTGTAGAGCTGGAGGAAAATCCACTGCGTCCATTTGTAGTA
>JAZRWV010000603.1:0-2040 GCA_045599925.1 Myxococcota bacterium | reverse complement strand
TATCAAGGGAAACACCCTTTAATACGACAGTATCGTCAAAATTTTTGACGATGTTCTTTATCTGAATGATCTTCTTCTTTTCTTCCATTTTTTCTCCTGAAATGAATCAGAAAAGCGGCGGGTGTGAAACCCACAACACCCGGGCTGGCGTTTTTCTAGCGTTTTCGAGATGATGAAATGAATTGCACTTCATATAAAAAGTTTCACCCGTTTTGACGACATATTTCTTTTCATCACAGAAAAGAGTCACGGTTCCTTCGACGACATACGCGAACTCCTCGCCATTTGTCGGCTGCATTTCGAACGAACGCCCCCCCGGCGCAAGTTCGAGCAGAATCGGTTCCATCGTGTGTTTCTGTGCATTTGGCACGATCCACTTAATCGTGTGATCGTCTTTTTGGTCGATGTAAAAATCGGCTTCCTTGAAAACGACGCGATCGTCATTTTCTTCTTTAAAAAACTCACAGAGACTTGTCCCCAGTGCTTCAAGCACATTGTCGAGTGTGACCACCGAAGGCGACGTCAGATTGCGTTCCAGCTGGCTTAAAAAGCCTTTGCTGAGTTCAGAACGCGACGCGAGTTCCTCAAGTGTCAGTCCCTTTTGCTTTCGCAGGTGTTTAATCCTGCCGCCGATATCCATAAAAACTTCCTTTTTTTGCTTAATGAACGAATCGTTGAACGAGTTTTTGTTACTTAAACAAAAAGTTTAGTAAACAAAACGAGCGGCCTTATACAGGAAAGCAAAAAATTCTCAACAAGAATCCGCATGCATTGAAATAAAATTTACTTAATCAAACTTTTTGTTTGAAATACGGGACAATTTTTAATTGATGCGGTGTATTGACCCTTTCAGGCAATAGGCATGTCAAACAAAAATCAAGTAAATGCGTACAAACTGCCCATATTTCATGCGTGGCTGTATCGTCAGATAGGCCACGCCGCGCGATGTAACGCCGTGCGATGCACGGCGTAAATCGGCGCTCCCAAATAATAAACAATATTAATATATTATTTATTCACGAGTTCGTATGTCTGCTGGGCAATCGCGAGTTCTTCGTTGGTCGGGACAACCCAGACTTCGACTTTGGATTTGTCGGTCGAAATCTTGCGTTCTTTGCCATGGCAGTCGTTGGCTTCGAGATCGATATCGACGCCGAGGAGGCCGAGTTTCTTGCAGACTTCAGCGCGAACGAACGGGCTGTTTTCGCCGATTCCAGCCGTGAAGATGATGGCATCGACGTGGCCGAGCACCATTGCGTAGGCACCGATGTACTTGACAATGCGATAATTGAAGACGTCCATCGCGCGTTTGCAGGCCGGATCGCCAGCGGCGACGCCATCTTCGAGAACGCGGCAATCATTCGATTTTTCGGACAGGCCGAGAAGACCGGACTGTTTGTTGATGAGGTTGTCGAGTTCATCGGCGTTCATGCCTTTCGTGCGGCCGAGATAGGTCAGGACGGCGGGATCGATATCGCCGCAGCGCGTACCCATGCAGAGGCCTTCGAGCGGCGTCAAGCCCATCGATGTATCGATGGATTTGCCGCCCTGAACTGCCGTGATCGAGCTGCCACTGCCAAGGTGACAGCTGATGATGTTGAGTTCTTCGACTTTTTTGCCGAGAAGCGTGGCAAGTCGATTCGAAACAAACTGATGGCTGGTGCCGTGGGCACCGTAGCGGCGAATGTGCTCTTCGGTGTAGAGTTTGTATGGAATCGCATAGAGATAGCCGTATTCGGGAATCGTCTGATGGAAGCTCGTATCGAAAACCGTGACATTCGGCGTGCCAGGAAGGAGTTTCTGGGCGACTTTGAGACCGATGACATGGGCCGGAACATGCAGAGGATCAAGCGGATAAACGCGTTCGATTTCATCAATGATGCTCTGGTCGACGAGACATGTTTTGGTGAGCTTTTCGCCGCCATGAACGACGCGATGACCGACGGCCTTGATTTCATCGAGGGATTTGACGGTGCCGTCGAGGAGAAGCTCGAAGACGCGTTTCAAACCGGCTTCGTGTGTCGGGAACACTTCGTCCGT
>JAZRWV010000602.1:0-4385 GCA_045599925.1 Myxococcota bacterium | reverse complement strand
AGATTGCATTTTTCCCGATTCCATATCTGAAATCGCAGATTGAACCTCGCTTGTCATCTGAGATGTTGAAGGCCAGGATGTCCAAGTGCCCTGAGTGGTTGTGGATGCACAGCCAAACTGGATGGTTGAAATTGAAAGGGCCAGAATAAAGGCTATTTTTTTCATGATTTGAATCAGTATGTGTATGGAACAGAATGTCCTGAACCGTAAATATGGTGAGTCAGAATGCTGGAAATCAGTTCTTAATGGTGACCTGGTAACGAGTGTTCAAGCGGCGATCAAATCGTTGGAGAAAATCCAGGTAATTTGAGTATTCATCCGGTTGAATTTCAATTTGATTGATGATGAGTGTGGATGAAGTTGTGAGTTTGTTTCCATCTTTTCGAGCAGAGATGGTGTAATGACCGAAAGATGTTGTTTCTGAAACATCATCAGGTAAAGTGACTTCTGCATTTTGAGGCAATGTGTATGAAATCGTTTTTTGAATTGTACTTGGAACAGGTCTGATGATGGGGGTACGTCTTTTGGAGCCGGATGTGATGGAGGAGACCATATCGCTTTCAACAATCTGGGGATAAATGAGCCAGGTGTTTCCATTGACTTTGACGACATCCTTGAAAGATACAGAAGCTGATAGCTTCAATGTCACATCTTTTTCGAGATCTGTCAGATCTGAGAATTCAAATGATTCGAGTTTTGAGCCGGGAACACCATAAACTGCAGATTGTTCAAGTGTTTCGCGTTGAAGTGATTCACTTTGAAAATGCTGTCTGTAATTTGGTGCATTGTATCCATGTAACTGGGTGAAAAAGTTATAATGGATGGTCTCTGAATCAGTTAAATCGACATCCCATGAAAGGATAGAGGTGTTATCCTGAGCCAAGGATACGGGTATTTTTCTGAGTTTGTAGCTTGAATCATCATTCAGGATGAAAGCCTGTCCAGCCTGATCCATTGCCGGCAGTTCATTAGTGCCACTGAATTCTGCAGTTCCATCGAGGAAAAGATCGAACTGAGGAACATATAATATGGCATGATCAAACAGATACGGGGATGCGAGTTCTGTCGTGATATCGCCATTCATTCTCGTTCTTGCGAGGACAAATTCACTGTCAATGCCAGCTTCTTTGAGCATGACTTTGAGGAGGCTTGCTTTGTCTTTGCAATCGCCGAAGCGGCGTTCAAAGATTTGTGCAGCCGGATAAGGTTTATGGCCGTGAATGCCAAATTCCAGTGCCACATAACGCGTATTTTTGACGACGAAACTGTGTACTCTCTTAAGTTTTTCGAATGGATCAGAAATACCGTTCGTGAGTTCAGTGACTTTTGCGCGGATGGCATCATCTGCTTTCCATTGTTGAGCTGAGAGATCGATGTACCAATTGGCAAGTTCCTGCCAGGAGTTAAAGGTTGAGATCAGAAGGAATGGCATCAGTGATGTGGGGCCAGGCTGCATTTTTTCAGCCAGGAAACGCGGCATATTCTTTTCTTCGTAAGAGGTTATGATGTTGCCATTTTCTTTGACTGAATTTCCAACAGTTTGTGGGGAATTTCCGGGATTATGTCTGAGCATGTGGATGTTCATTGATTCCGGTGCAATGACGGTATATCGCATCCACTGTCGGTTATAGCCATTTTGAAGTTGCCAGATGTCGCTGAAGAATTGAATGCTGCTCGAATCATGCTGAAGCTGTGTTCGTTTGAATTGAAATTCAACGCGATCCCCGACCGCAAGATCCTGTATCTCGACGAGCAGAGCTTTCTTGTCGTAATACATCTTGATGGATTCGTCGGATAGGTCGTATTCGGACGTTTTGAAAAGTCTTCGAACGGAACCATCTTTTTTCGTCGTTGTGACTGAAATGATTTCGACTTTTTCATCACTGGGTGAGTATTGGATTGGCATTGCTCGAAGTGTTTTCAGGCCTTTGTCATCGAGAATTTCAAATGTGAGCTGATAAAAAGTCGATGTAAGCCCATTGGGGAGGACTCGGACGACTCGATTGTCGAGCAATGTGACGAGTTCAATCGCATCTTTATCGCTGTTTGCGGGAACATCCTTGATGATATAAGGGGCTTCGAAGGCTGCTTCGGTGTTTGCGGCGGCTGTTGCTTTTTCAATATTTCCTGCATCACTGAGGGTTTTGATTGCCTGAATGCGTTCTGCAATAGTTTCATCCTCTGGCTGTAAGGTTAAAGCCATTTCGTATGCACTGATCGCATCCGGAATGCGATTGGAATGAAGACAATATTCTGCATATCTCATCCAGCGATGAGGATCATTGCTTCGCTGAGAAATGTAATAAATGAACCATGTTTCTGCTTCTGCTGTAAATCCGGCACTCGCCAGTTTAAGCTGGAGTGATGAATCAGTTTGGACCATTGGCGTGTCCACACCAAAATAGGTCAAAACGCGAAGCCAGAAATCCCAGTAAATTTCATCGTATGGATGAATCTGGAAAAAACGTTCGGTTTCTTTCTGAATGTCTGCCAGCTCTCTGGCCAATGCTTCATTTGAATCATCTGCAGAAGCTTTTCTGAGCTTTTGATCGTGAATTTCAACGATCAATGCTGACGAATTTTGGTCATGTTCTTTAATAATGTCGAGACTTTGGCGATAGTGAGAAAGCAGTTTTGCATCGATTAATGCACTCAATGGAAATGAGTTGAGGATTTGTGTGCAATCGATGCATTGACCGATTGCACTTTCGATATTGGAATATGCTTTGACTGGCTGTTTTATTGTAAGTTCAGCAAGAGCAAGAAGTTGCTGGCGCAGGGGTTCGTATGAGATGCCATTGACAACAGGCGCTTTCATTTCAGTTAAAGTTTTCTGAAGCTGAGGCCATTCATCGATAAAGCGTGTAATGAAATCGCCCTGATTTAGTGCAGATAATATCATTTGTCTGGCATAGAGCAGCTCCATGCGAGGATCATCCTTGAATCTTGGAAGTGCTTTTTTGAGTATTTGCAGACTTTTGGCGGGGTCAAGCTGGATAATTGCGAGCTCAATGTCATCTGCAGAAAGAGCGGCTGTCGCATCGAGATCATTCATCAGAAGGTCGTTGACACGGCTGGTATCTTCGTTTTGTGACAGATATTCTCTGGCAGCAAATGCTCGCACTGCTGTCGAAAGTTTATCATCTTTCGAAATCGTTTCGAGAATAGAGGGGTAGGAGTCTTTGGGGCGTTCTTCACTTAGGGAGTCTGAAACGATGGGTGTTTCAAGATTGATTTTGAATTGTAGGGGTTCATTTGTTTTGCTGTCTGTCAGAAAAACGTAAAATTCCGGAGCATTATCCAATTGGGCTGTTTTAATCGTCAGAATGTTTTCACCTGGCTGAAGTTCTACGGGCCAGCGTGTACCATACAAGGGGGCAGATGACGCACCATTTTCGATGAATTCAAGAACGCGTTTGCCATTCATCCAGGCAACAATGGGACTGGATGAAGGAATTTCGAGATAGGCATGAACTGGTCCTTGACTGTCGATTTCAATGCGAGTTGCCAAAAAAATGGTCGCAGATCCCTGAATATTAATGCGTTCATGGGGAAGGATGGCACTCAGATTTCCCGTGGACTGATAGGACATCCAGCTCATCGCCGGCGGCATAAGTCCTTCTGGAACTTTGCTCGTGTCGTAACCTTTTTCCGGGGAAAATGGACGAGCAAAATCGAACATCGATGTTCCTTCAAATGGGTATGAAACAAAAAATGAAGTTACGGCACCTGGAAGCTGATGCATTCCAATCTGACTGTCATCAAGTATTCTGAGTTCGTGATACAGCTTAACCCAATCAATAAAACGCTGAACAGTTGGCCAGTCAGACTTTTGTACAGCCAGATGGTGATGATAGGCTTCTTCAGAAAGAAGACTGCAGGCAACACTGTTTCGTGACATGACTTTGGAAAGGGCCTGAACCTCTTCTTCCGAATAGTTCTGACCAAACGCATTGGTTCCAATGAGTGTCAGAAGAGAAACGGCAAGGCTGATAATTCTTTTTTTTGGCATAATCTTTGTTCGAATAAAGGGACATAAGGTGCTGAAACACTTTTCAACACTTTATGATAGCATAATTCATTGGTTTTGTCTTTTTTAGCATTTTTCAAAACGAGAACAGAATTATTGATGTTTCTGTGAAAACTCTCGTGTCTGGTGGAATGACTTGAGATTTCATTTGGAGTAACATAATATTTTATTGCATGTTCCTGGTTTGAAAGAACATTTCTTTTGGATGTAACGCTGTTTTATGAAAAAATTATCCATTTTATGCACTATTTTGTTTTGTTTCGCATTCACGGGGTGTTCCGACGACAATGATAATGCCCGTCATGATGAAATGACTCATGACGAGCCGACATCGCAGGACGAGCCGACATCGCAG
>JAZRWV010000601.1:0-2079 GCA_045599925.1 Myxococcota bacterium | reverse complement strand
GTTTCGACGTTTCATATTGGAGAGCATTGGTGTGATGCGAATTTTTTTGCGGGTAGAACGCGCTCGGATGTGCCAGATGATGAGGATGAAGATCCAGATTCCGTCGATGATCGAGGCCGTTGTGATGAGGAAACTTGTGCTGTCGGGCATCAGGATGAGGGCTGCGGTAACGATGGAGAGCATAAGGGTGATGGCGAGGCGTGTGGCGAGGCCGTTGATGGCGTCTGCCGTCGGGTTAAAGGTCGAGTCCGGAAGCCGGATTGCGATGCCGTCATGCTCAAGATCCTGCATGATCTGGGTGAACTGCGAAGGGGCTGTGTGGCCGATTTCGACGAGATTGAGTCCGGCCTGAAACATCATCGTCTTGAGATCTTCCTTTTGGAAGTTATCGGCGAGCAGTTTTTGTGAGAACTGGGATAGCGCTGCGACGATGTCGAAATTGGGCGTCAGGTACTGGATGATGCCTTCAATATTGATGAGTGCGCGGATGGCATTGGTGAATTCCGATGGAATTTGGACGGCAAATTTTTGTCCAGCGGCGATGAAATCCGTTGCAAATGCGGCGATATCGATATTTTGGAGAGAGGTGAGGCAGTATCGCGACAGAATATTTGAGATTTCGGCTTCGAGATCGCTGAGGATGACGCGTTTGGTGGGCCTTCCCAGCGTGAGCAGGGTTCTGGCGATAACGGCGCAATCGCCGAGGTGAACGGCAAGGACGATACGGGTAAATTCAGCCCTTTGACTCTTGGTAAATTTGCCGACGAGACCAAAATCGATGAGACCAATTTTGCCGTCTGGCGTCGCAAACACATTGCCGGGATGGGGATCAGCGTGAAAAATGCCTTCGCGAAATACCATGTCGAATGCGATATCGAGGATGGCTGCGGACATCTGCTGCGCTGTCTCGTCATTGGGTTTAATCGATGTAATTTTACAGCCTTTGATTTCTTTCATGACGAGGATGTTCTGTCGTGAAAGTTCGCGATAAGGCGTCGGGAATACGAACATATCCCTGTTGGCGTAATGGTTTTCGAAATACTCGATGTTTTCGCGTTCGTGGCAGAAGTTGAGTTCCGAAACGATGGACTGCTCGAATTCCTTGATCAGGGACGGGAGGTTGAAATAGGCGATTTCCTCGATGCTGCTGTCGAGCACTTTGGCGATGAGATTGAGGATATCGATGTCGCTGCGAATGAGCGGAAGAAGGTTGGGTCTTTGTACTTTAATAATGACGTGAGATCCGTCCTTGAGGATGGCTTTATGTGCCTGTGCGATGGACGCGGAACCGACGGGGACTTCTTCGATGGACTCGAAGATTTCGTGATAATCGCCGTAAGCGTTGTTCAGGATTTCTTCGATCGTTTCGAAAGGCATTTTAGGGGAAGAGTCCTGCAGTTTGGAGAGTTCCTGAATGACGTCCGGCGGCAGGAGGTCGTATCTCGTCGAGAGCATCTGACCGAATTTGATATAGGTCGTTCCGAGCTCTTCGATGGCGGCCCTGAGATTGGAAGCCATGTTTGAAGGTTGTTCTTTGAACTGCGCGAGGATTTCAGTGGATGATCGCGTGTCGGCGGTGAGGCCGGAACGAATGGCGCGCACGATGTTTCCAAATCCGAATTTTCGCAGGACGTTTGCAATCGCGGCCAGCCGCTGTACGTCGTGGACGACGATGCCAAAGCTTGAGATGGATTCCTTTTTTTTACTCATATGATGCGGGATAAGATGGGGTCAGGGTTTTGAGTGCGTCGAGGTTGTGCAGGGGATTACGCGCGCTATGGCTGTGGAAGTGACAGATGAAGTGCATTGAGCGCGTTTTGAAAGTCGACGGGAAAAGGCGCATTGAACTCGCAGGATTCGCCGGTAATTGGATGATGGAAGATGAGTTTTCCGGCGTGGAGTGCGAGTCTCTGAATGTATTTATTTTTGAGGAGATTCTGGGGTGCGTAGAGCGGATCGGCGAGGATAGGGGCATTGTGATCGCTCAGATGTACGCGGACCTGATGGGTTCTGCCGGTCTGCAGCAGGCAGGTGACGAGGGCAAAGCCGCGATCATTGCGATCGAGAACGCGGAAATCG
>JAZRWV010000600.1:0-5270 GCA_045599925.1 Myxococcota bacterium | reverse complement strand
GGCTCCGCCGCCGCCAGGCCCCTGGTTAAATCTAAAGCTTAATGCTTCAACGCCAGGAATTTCGCCGACTTTTTTACGCCATGCGGATGAAAAGTCACTCGATGCAAACAGGCCTTCGCGTTCATTTGCCGGTGTCAGATACACCTGAACCTGCGCCGATGTGCCACCAGAAACCTGAGAATAAAAGCCTTTGAAATGCTCTTCTCCGAAATCAGCCATCGTTTCCTGCGTTTTCTGAATCACGTATTTTTCGACTTCGCGAATGCGGCTGACCGGACTGCCTTCGGCCATTCGAATCGATGCCGTGACCTGATCACCTTCGACTTCCGGCATCATTGTGTAACGCAGCCGACCGCTCATTACATACCCTAATGTTCCAATGAGCAATGCAAGCGAAATGGCCACAACTGCGTACCGATTCCGAACACAGAACACGATAAATCCGCGAATGAACTTATTGATAAACCACTCAAATCCATCTGCAATTTTTCGCTGCATGATTTCAAAAAGGCGCAGAAAACCTTCGGTTTTGCGTTTCATGTGTGACAGGTGCGCCGGCAGAATCAGCATCGATTCGGTAATCGAAATACACAGAATGATGATAACAATGATCGGCAAATCGCGATATGTCTTGCCGAGCATACCGGGTAAAAACATGAGCGGAATGAATGCAATAATCGACGTCAAAACTGAGAAAATAACCGGAACCGATACGGATTTCAGTGTCATGAGTGACGCAATTGTGCCCTTCACGCCTTTCTGATGATTGACGTAGAATTCTTCGCCAATGACGATCGAGTCATCGACGACGATGCCGAGTGCCAGAATGAACCCAAACAGCGAAATCATATTGAACGAGACATCGAACAAGACCATGACGGCAATCGAACCGACGAATGCGGTTGCCATCCCCATGGCCGCCCAGAATGCGATTCGAACATCGAGCAAAAGGCCAAGGAACAGGAGGACAAGCACCAAACCGGAATAGGCATTGCTCATCAGCAAATCGATTCGGACTCGATAGGAATCGGCGCGGTCGTTGCGAATGCCGACTTCAATGCCGGAGGGATAGGTTCCTTCGTGTTCATCGATGTATTTGTGAACGGCATCGGACACGCCGACCGGCGTTTCGTCACCAAGACAGTAAACCGTCATCTGAACAGCCGGCTTGCCGTTGTATTGTGCCGAATAATCGGATTCTTCATAGCCATCCGTCACGGTTGCGACGTCGCTCAGTTTGATAACACGACCATCTGTTCCAGATTTCAGCACGACGTTTTCGAATTCGCTCGCATATCGTTTTCGCAGTGTGGTTCGAAGAGTGACGGCGCCGCTTTCGGCTTTGAGGTTACCAGCGGTCAGGTCGACGGAACTCGAACTGATGGCACTCGAAACATCCGAAATCTTGAGCCCATAAGCCTGAACGGCTTCCTGCGAAATTTCGACGGAAATTTCCGGACTTTCGACGTTCTGCAGTTCAACCATGCTGATTCCGTCCTGCGAAATCAATGAATCGCGGACTTCTTCGGAAATTTCACGCAATGCGGCTTTATTCGTGTCGCCATAAACGATAACCGACAAAACCGACGATTTTCGGGCCAGTTCCCTGACGACCGGCTTGTCCATGTCTTTCGGAAACGTCGTAATCTGGTCGACGGCGCGCTCAATTTCGTTTCGAGCCTTCATGACGTTGACGCCGTCGCGAAGTTCGACCATGACGCTGCCGGAACCTTCCGATGCCGTACTCGTAATCTGTTTGACGCCATTGATGCCTCGAACGGACTCTTCAATGGCCATGACGATGCCTTCTTCGACTTCATCGGGTGTCGATCCGGGGTAGCTTGCACTGACCTGAATGCGCTCGGTTTCGGTATTCGGCATCAGTTCCTTTCGAAGCGAGGGATACATAACGAACCCGGCGACGATGAACATGAAAAAAAGCAGATTTGCGGCAACGCAGTTCTGCGCCATCCATGCAAGCGGCCCGTGAAACAGCGATTTTTCAACGACAATCGGTGCCTTCTTTTTCGGCTGTTCCGGTTCCGGTCTGGGCTGTTCCGATTCCAAAGCCGGAGCATTTTGCTCATTTTCCTGCGTATATGGTTTATTTTCAGGTGTTTCCATAGGTATTATCGATATAGAGAAACTGTGTATGACACATGGGGAGACGCGCCATGGCACTCTTTGTCAGGCGGGGGAGTTTGTGGGCATGGCTATTGGCCGTTGGCCAATACGCCATGCCGCGCGTCCTATCTTCAATACGGCCGAGCCAGATCAGTGCGGCCCGCCAGGGCCACCGCCACGACCTCCGGGGCCTCCACCTCTTGATCCGCCAAGAGCCTTTGTGCCTTCATTTTCCGATTCTTCGCCTTTAACTCTGAGCTTGCGACCTTCAACTGGTGAACTGATGAGCGTCGTCACAACGCGATCGCCATCTTCAAGACCTTCAGTCACGTAAACATTGTCCGTCGTTTTGAACGGCGTCGTCAGCGAGCGAATCGAAAGCGTGTTGTCTTTGGTACACACATAAGCCTGATTGCCTTCACGGACGTGATTGCGCGAAAGTTCAACACTGTTGAGTGGTTCTGCCGCATAAATCGTTGCAGTGACAAATGCTCCAACGAGCAGCGACTCCGCAGCCGGTTCCCCCATCGGATCCTCAACGGCTAAAAGCACCTGAACCATGCGGCCCAGTGATTCAACTGCAGGCTGAATCGATTTGACAACCGCCGGCTTGGTGACTGTCTTTCCTCCAATTTCATACTTAACTTCAGCCTTGAGCTGACTGATGTCCTTGTCGAGGTTGAGCCAGCCGACATTTGTTGGGTTCAGACTTAAATATATCCAGTGCTCACTCGAATCAATGATGGTTCCAAGCTGTGTGCCGCCTGAAATATAGTCGCCAAGCGAAATATTTGTGGTTTGAACGACCGCATCATACGGACATTTGACAATGCTTTTGTCGTAGTCAATCTGCGCCTGTTTGACATTATTTTTAGCCAGTTCGACATCCGCAAGTGCCTGCTGCAATTGAGGCTGACGCTTGACAAGGTTTGTTTCTTCCTCTGTCAGCTGCGTGTCCGACATTGTGTTCTTGAGTGTTTCAAGTTCACTTTCTGCGGCTTTGCCTTTGGCTTCTTCAAGCATCAGATTGACTTCTTTCTGGCGAAGCTGAATCTTCGCATTCGAAAGCTTGATGCCGTATTCTTCGGTGTTGATTTTGGCGATGATTGCACCTTTTTTGAGCTTTGCACCGGGATAAAAGTTGGGACTAATCCAGGTTACACGGCCATTTGCTTCACTTTTGATGTTCTGCGTATGGCTGGCCTGAGTCTGACCGGTTCCCGAAATCGTGACGATGTTGTCTTTTTTATGAACATCGACGACTTCGACGAGAACACCCGTATCACTCATCGGCCGTCTCGTGGCTTTGACCGAATCGGACAGGAACAGTCTTGCGATAAACACACCGACAAGTATCGCAATGATAACGACAAAGCCTTGTATAATGAATGGAGTTGCTTTACTGCTCAATGATATGTCTCCTTACGTTGTGAAACGAAAAGATTAAAATTATTCGGTTTTTTTGGAAGAATCCTTGTCGTTGTCGAGGGATTCGAGGAGTTCATGCGCGCGTTTGGAACCTTGTTCGGTGGTTTCTTGCAACCATGAAGAACCGCCCATTGCCTTGAACAAATCGACCTGCGCAGTCAAAAGCTGGCGTCTTGCGTCGAGTTCCGACTGCGAATTCGAAATCATGCTCTTGAGTGCTGTCAAAACCCGATTATAGGTCAGATCGCCATTTGCGAAATGCTGTCGGGAAACTTCGAGAATTTCCTTTTGTCTTTCGAGCTGAGCGCGAGCATCGACGAGGTTTTGTTCTCTGAGATGGAGTTTAAGAATGGCCTGTTCGACTTCCGAAACGGCCTGCATGACGGCTGTGATGTATGAAAATCGTTCCGTGATGTAGGTCAATTTGGCACGCTCAATGGCTGTTGTTTTCTTGAAACCGTCAAAAATTGTCGCGCCAAAGCTTGCCGCAAGATCCCACATGAGCTTTTTAAAGAGTTCGGTAATGCTTGCTGAACGAAATGAAAGAGACGCACTCAGTCGAAGTGTTGGAAGACGGTCGGCAAGTGCAATGACGACCTGCGCATCGGCTTTTTGAGCACTTCGGCGAGAAGTGCGCAGGTCGGGTCTCGATTCGAGGAGTTTGTCGACATCGACTGTTCCACCAACATCAATCGCTTCAGGGAGTGAGCCGTCTGCGACGACAGTCACTTTTCCGCCGGCCAGAATTTCGAGTGTTCTCTGAGTGATTCGGATGTTTGTATCGATTTCACTCAGAGATTCGCGAAGAGTTTCAAGCTGCTGGCGCTGTTCAAGCACATCCATGCCAGTGCTCTGCCCGGTTCGATAATAATCCTGAACAAGGGCATAATATTGTTCCGAAATCTCGAGCTGCTGTTCGATAAGAGCTTTTCTGTCGCGGTAATAGAGAATCGTGAACCAGTTGTTGACGACATTTGCAACGAGTGAAAGTGCGGCCGATTCGGCAGAATCCTGTACGGATTGATGTGAAAGTTCACTGATATAGTTCTCAGCCCGAACGCGTCCCCATAAATCGATTTCATAGCTCAGACTCAGGCCCAGGTTATAACTTGGATCGGCAGAACTGTTTTCAGAAACCTGTCCACCGTATCCGACTCCGGCACTAAATGTCAGACTTGGATAATAGCCGACTCTTGTCTGTTTGAGCGAAAGCTCGCTGTCGAGCAGTTTCAGATAGGCCGATTGAAGGGTCGGACTTTCCTTGAGCACGATTTCGACAAATTTGTTGAGCTCTGCATCGCCATAGGCTTCCCACCATTTGTCCCGAACATCGCCCGGAAGTGCAATGTCGCCGTAATGCTGTTCGATTTTCTGTTCGTCGAGTTCTGCTGAGTATTTGACCGAGCTGAAACAGCCGGTTGCACAGCACATGATGATGAGCAGAATGGAGTAAAATAAGATGAATTTTGGTCTTTTTTTCATTTTTTTTCAGTGAGAGCTGAAAAAGGAACAGTAATGTGCCAAAGGCACAAAGAAAATAAATTTTTTGGAGGATTCAAATCTCCATTTTGTCATTGTCAGACAGATTCGTAAAATCTGCAAAAACTGCGGTTTTATACGCGCAATCAGACAGATGGTGTAGAATCAAAATGTTACGAAACAAAACAGTTTGTATCAGTTTAAGACATGGCGAACCTGCTGAATGCGAAATGTTAACG
>JAZRWV010000599.1:0-9820 GCA_045599925.1 Myxococcota bacterium | reverse complement strand
TGAGATTTGAGCAAATCAACAGCTAAATTTGCAATAACGAAACGCGCATCACTCGGAATATCACTGCGGTTGCAATAATTTCTGAATGCAGTTTCCACTTCTTCAAGTGCAAGCCTTCTGTCCGTTTCATCAATCGAAAGTGACGATGTTTTGGCGCGGATAATATCAATCGTCGATGTCATTTAGACCTCCGACGTTTTTGCTGTTCCGGATCCTTTTTCGGCTCTTCATGCACTTCGACAACGCATTCACATCGCTCTGAAAGCTGACAAACATATTCATCATTCACTTCGATTGTGTCGCCATTTAAATACCATTTGCCGTTATATACAACCGGTAATTTGCATATCATCTTTGTCATGCTGATAACTCCACAATAGTTTTGCGACGCGTATGAAATAGCGGCGCAGGCCATCCGTATGAAATAGGATGGCCATCCCAAATCACGGCGTGAAAACGTTCATGACATAAACGCTGTCCATCTCTTCAAACGAAGTCAATGCAATCTCTTCGACAATCGTTTCAACATTGACGGGATTGATGGTCTTGTTTGTATAGACACAGACACCCTCTTTATAAATCGCATACGAATGAAGCGAATTGCTGCCATTCAGAATGTCAAATTCCGTCGGAGTCGTGCCGTAATTCGTATAACCGACTGTGTATGACGGAAGAAGCGTTACTTTTCCATCCGGATAATATTTAGAATTATCTCCACTGAGATTTTTATAAATAGCATCATTCAGAATGAGTTCAGCCTTCGTTGCGTTACGAATATATGCCTCAACTTCGCTGTCGAGAAGGTTTCCGCCGAGCGGACGAATGGCCTTTTGAACAGATTCAGACTGCGCAATGCGGTTAAACGTTTCGCTGTTCATCAGAATTCGAGCAGTGATAACGCCGTTCTGAATGCGATGTCGTTTGATGGCATCGGTAATATCTTTGATCGGATTGCTCGTCGCCTTATTCGCTTCCGTCCACTCGCTTGTCCCACTCAGCGTCACAGTGTTGTTTGTCGCCCACTCGCCAGAAACATCATAATCAAATGTCTGATCGATATTTTGTCCATCTTTCAAACATGTAACGTCAATCTTTCCAAAAGCAAGAAGTGACATTCTCATTTTTTCAGTTGTGACATCTGCGCCTGCAACCAAATCCGCATAATCTTTGTAATAACGACGCATCATCGCCATGACAAAGTTTTCATCATTTCCATGAAGTCGAAGCTGATCCGCTAAATCCTGGCGTTCCTCTTCTCCAAAAGACATCGATTCCTTAAAAAATGGAATCTTGTATTTAATACTATCGACACTCAATCGCGGTCGTTTAAACGCTGTCGTGTCGAATCCTGACGGACGAAGCTCTGCCGGCGCACCGTGAAATCCCTTCACGAAATCCAGACGAAGCCCCTTATGTTTCAACGAAGGGAAAAGCTGCTCTCCGATAAATTTGTAGTGCATATCGCCGCCATTTTTTACTGTATTGTAATAGGCGACAAGTGCTTCTGCAGTATAAACTTCACTAATATCATTTGCCATAATGTTATCTCCTTTTGATGTTGAATTTTGTTTCGCACGCTATTTCATACGCGTGCGTGCTCGCCTATCTGCGATACGGCTCGCAATTCATTATTCTCAGTCTGCTTCGATGGTGACTGCGATGTTCTGATCCGCATCGATATCTTCGATGGAATAAACGCCTTCATCAGCACTCAGGATTTCACCGTTCGCAGTCACTGCCGACACGTGATATCCGCTTGTAGCTTCAACCGAGAAGCTGAACGATCCGCCTTTGGGAACAATGAGAGAACTGCCTTCGCCAACTTCAATCTCACCATTGGAAACAGTCGGAAGAATAACCTGATAATAGGATAGAATTTCGCCATCCTGTTTCGGCAGGAAGTTGATGTTTTTGAGTGCAGAAACTGCAGCCGCACTCGGTGCCGCTGGTAACAGTTCAACGCGGACATTGCCATCTACAATCAGACTGAACGTGACAGAACCATCCGTGATATCTTTATCCCAAGCGACAATCCCTTTTGCATTTGCATCATTGCTCGGCCAGATCGCACCTTCGCAAAGATAATATCGATTGTTCTCTTTTTTGATGAAATTAGAAATCACCTCTGTCCCTTTCTCCTGCTGCATCGGAATGGCGACAAAAGGACCGACGACAAAAGATATGTCTTTAGGTCTTAAAATTGTTTCCTGAATAACACCTGCGTTCGACATGACTAACCTCCATTTTCGTTGATTTTAATGCCCTGGCTTTGAAGTGCGACAGCTGCGAGTTTTCTTCCGAATTCGGCTCCAGCAACAGGCTTTTTGTTGTTTTCATTTGAAATATTCTGAACCGGCGGTTCACTTGCACCATGGACTGAAAATCCGTTTTTGACCTGCGGCTGGGCCTGTTCAGACTTGAATAAATACGGCGCCTCTTTCACAAGGCGCGCCTGCTGTTCCTGAAATCCTGTCAGATTGCCGTTGTCATCGATGAATACTTTGTCTAAATCAAGCTGTTCCATCACGATTTTGACATTCTGAGGCTTCTGTTCTGCTTCTAAAAGCGCCTGACGGACTGCGTAACTTTTGCGTGATGCAAGAAGTTCAGATTTATATTTACTTTCCGCTGCCGCGTTCTGTTCCTGAAGCAAAGCAATCTGTTTTCGAAGCGTGTTTGCGTCCCCCTGGGAAGACTTTAAACCATCGATCTGATTATTTCGTTCTGCTATCGTCTCTCTGGCTTTTTCAAGTTCAACATTGACAGCTTCAAGTTTTGATATCGCACCGAGTGCAGGTTTGAATAGTTCAAGGACAGAGCCAGCCTGTTCAGATGAAAGACCTAATTTAATGAGTTCCTCTTTGTTCATATTAACTCCAATATTTGAATGAATTTGATGAAATATTGTGGTGTCATTTCATCCCTTAAACGCGCATCGCGTTTTCTTGAAACCATTGTCACAGCTACATTTGCAAACTTCAACAATCTATTAGAAATCTATTAGAAAATTAACAAACTCTTAATAATTTCTTGTTAAGATGTTGTTAAGATGTTGTTAAACTATTTTGAATGACATCATAAATCCCGCCTATATAATTATAGTAGTTTTCTGGAGGGTTATATGGACAAGCTCAGCGTCAGTTACTATTTATCGGAATCACTTGTTTCTAAAATTGACGAAAGAGGAAAGATAGCGACAAACAGAAGCGCCCAACTCTCGGAAGACCTGACGCAGTTTTATGACATGCTCGATTTCGGTATTCGTTGTGCGATGAGGGCTTTCACAGCCGAAGAGCTAAGATTGATTATCAATGCAATTCATTCACGCACAAGGAAGACATGGCCTTCACTTTCAACTTCAAGATCATCTCTTTTGGATTGTGTTTCAAGGATGAATGAAAATACATCGTGTGTCGAAACAAAAATTGAGCATCTCGACAATCTGACATGCTTTGCTCTCTATGACTGGGCAAGGTCTAATTCGTGAGTGGGTAATTTGGGATGAAGAAGGAAACACACAACTTTGCGGCGCAATCTGGATACAGGATCAACAATGAAACAGCTTGAACACACAGAACAATGCACACTCATGCAGTGGTGGGCACTCGCCTGCCACGGTTTCGGAATTTCCGAACAACTACTTTTTGCCATCCCGAATGGCGGTCAAAGAAATGTTGTCACAGCCGCAAAGCTGAAAGACGAAGGCGTCCGAGCTGGCGTGCCTGATTTATTTTTGGCCGTCCCGCGTGAGCCGTTTTGCGGCCTTTTCATCGAGATGAAAAAAGCAAAAGGTGGTCGTGTGTCACCAAAGCAGCAGGCCATGATCCAATATCTGCTTGAGCAAGGCTACCTCCCGTGCGTCTGTCACGGCTGGATTGAAGCAAAAGCAACCATCGAAAATTACCTGAGAGGTTAAACGATGTTCAATAAAGTCATTCTCATTGGCCGACTCGGCCGCGATCCTGAACTCAAAACTGCCCAGTCTGGCAAATCATACACATCGTTCACACTCGCCACAAACGACGGTTTCGGAGACAACAAACGAACGGACTGGCACAACGTGACCGCATTTGGGACAACGGCTGAATCGATATGCAAATACCTCAAAAAAGGGTCCGCCTGCACCATCGACGGACGCATTCAATATGAAAGTTATGAAAAAGACGGCGTGAAACACAATACGACAAAGATTATTGCCGACAGAGCCACATTCATCGGTTCAAAGGCCGATAATACCAATGAACCTTCACAACAACAAAAGGCTAATGAATATCAAAAGCCAATGAGCGACGATACTTTTGAAGGCTATCCGCTGAATGAAGAAATACCGTTTTGAGATGATTCGCCATGACAATGCTTTTTGACCATCGAAATTCAACGTATGTGCACATGCTTGACTGCATCATGGCGCGTCTCATGTATCGAATGCACACGCCAAATCAATTCGAACTGTTCACAAAAGAGCATGGATGGATTTCACTCGATGAAGTTCGAGGATGGCGGCTGAACAAAGAGGCGAAATATAAGCCTGTCGATGATGAACCGTGTTCTGTAAAAATGGAAATGCCGACGAAATAAATGATTTGGGAGGAACTGCCGTATCCCTGGGGCAGAACGGGAGGGGAATGCCATGTGTAGTGTTAAGCAACGCACAAGGAACTGGGGAATGTTATTAGGCGGCTTAACACGCCTAATGATGCCGATGTAGCTCAACGGTGAGAGCAGTGGTCTTATAAACCATTGGTTGCAGGTTCAATTCCTGCCATCGGCATATTGGATAATTCCGGATAATTCCAATACGTTTTGTTTGACCGATAACAAACACGCAATAATCGGACTGCGTTAGCATACCGATTGGATTCATGACATCCTTAACATGACCCTGCTCATTAGGGGACACAGTAATGAGCTTTTGCCAACGTTTCGTCAAAACGTTGGGCTTGTTTCGATGGCGAAATTGGTAAACGCGATGGACTCAAAATCCATCGACCGAAAGGTTTTGTGAGTTCGATTCTCACTCGAAGCATTTGTGTTTCTCCCATGATTTCGGACTTGCCGGCGCTTGGGTTATGAAGGTTCGCCGTTTACAGAGAGGATTGAACTAATGAGAAAAACAATGACGGAAATCAAAAAGACCATAGTAATGCTCGATGCGCAAATGCATCAATTTTGAGATAATGAAAATAAGCGTTGTGAGTGTTCGCATTCTGCGACGCTGTAAAATGCGCTGGTGCACGCGGAGAATTTGCAGCCTTCAGTTTATCTTTGGTTCCCGATGTTTTCGGAGAATGAAGGTATGCAAAACGAAAAGTGCATTCTCTCGAATCGTTGGGACTGTTTCCATTTTGGAGAGTTGTGATGAGAAATGAGATCAGCAATTTTAAAAACAACCAATTCGGTGAAGTTCGCGTCGTTATGAGAGACGGCGAACCGTTGTTTGTCGCGAAGGACGTGGCCGCATGCATTGAGCATAAAGACGTGAGCTCTATGTGCAGGCTTTGTAGAGACAAGGATATTTGTGTTCAATCGGCATCGAATTTCGATTCCGCTGATTTAGCGGAATCGGGAAACGCGCGTATTACCTTAATTTCAGAGTCTGGTCTCTATCGCATTTTAGCAAAAAGCAACTTGCCGAAATGTGAACCGTTCGAGAATTGGGTCTTCGATGACGTCATACCATCAATCCGAAAGACAGGCGGCTATGGTATTCGCTGTGTCGAAGATATGATCAACAATCCAGACACGGCGATTCAGCTTCTAACACAGGTCAAAATTCTGCGACTTCAGAATGAGCAGCTTGCACTCGAACGTGATACAGCCGTCAAAACAAAAGCATGGATAGGCACGCGTCGCGAGGCAACGGCCATGAACACGGCATCGCAGAAGTCGAAAGAGTGCGAACGTCTGCGCGAACAACTCGGCGATTCAGAACACTGGAAACAGGTCAAAGCCATCAAGTGGCTACCCAAATACTTCGCAATGTCAAAAGGTCTTTATGGTGCTATTGCCAACAAACTCAAAGCCATCTGCTTCGAACGAGGATTTGAACGACGAGATATTCCAGATACAGAATTTGGAACGGTCAAAGCCTATCCCATTGAAGCCATTGACATACTTCGCACACGCATCGAAGCTGACTGCAATATGCTCAGCAAATACAGGCTGACATGAACGAAAAAAGCCCGGCCATTCGGTCGGGCTTTATCGTTAATGGAGAGAGATGGAGTCGAACCATCGAAGACCGGAGGCCAACAGATTTACAGTCTGCCGCGTTTGACCACTTCGCTACCTCTCCGAAACAAAGCCCAGCCATCCGGTCGGGCTTTAAAATCAATAGTACATACAACGAGATGTTTCTGGTACGGTCTCTAACTTTGATATACCCCATAGCGCCTGTTCAGCCACCATAGCACTACCCAAACTCGCTTTTTTAAATTCAATTCGTTCACCATCAGACAAACGTAAACGTATGAATCCCCAATCTTCATCCTTTGGCTCTGGATACGCTTCAACGTACATAGCTTCAATCCACATTGCCATTCTTTTTATTTTTTTTAAGAGAATCATAGTAATCCTCAGCTTCTCGTGGATAGTTGTATTTCTTGCATGCTTCTCTGTGCGCCTCTGATTGAGTCATTCCTTCTTCAATCACTAGCCGTCTTTCTTCTATCTCATGGCGTAATAAAGTCAAGTCATGTGGCTGAATATTTTTTCCAGATTCCAGACGTTGCCATGATTGTGCAATCATGAAATCAGGGAAAAACCTTCGTTTACCATTGTCTTCAAGTTCATGCTCTTCTATGAATAAATAATCTTTGATTCGTTTAATCTCTTCAACCTGTATACCGGTATTTTCAGAAATACGATTTACATCATTTGTTTTGTGTCGAACAGCCTCATAATAGATTTTAGCATGCAGATTAGCGCGTATTCTATCTTTGCCTTCCAAATCAACTATTGTGGCACCTGCCGGTAATCCAACATTAGTCAAAGACAATGAGCATTCAAATCTATCTATCCACGAATTAAATTTCTTCCATGCCTTCTCCACCTCCGCCTTCACGCTCGCCCACACCTTCCCGGCCCTGCTCTTTGGCGCAATGGCATCCTCAGCGGTCGGTTCCGACTTTTCGACAGTGATTCGTGGCAGTGCCTGCTCGACGATTTCGGCGTCGGACAGGTCTTTCTTTTGGCGGTCGGCGCGACGTGTTTTGGCTTCGTCGAGTTCGGCTTCGAGTGCGTCGATGCGTTCCGGTTCAGGCTTTGGCACGGTGTCATCGAGTTTTGCGACGCGGTCTTGAAGTTTGATGACTTCGAGTTCCTGCTTGCGAATATCGAGTGCGATATCTTCGAGTCGTTCGGCTTCGATGGCGGCGCGTGCTTCGGTCATGGGCTCGCCATCCATGCGTTGCTGCATGTCTTCGTACTGGTCGAGCTTGGTTTCGACGGCGCCGAATGACTCTTTTTGTTTTCTGATATCGACTTCGAGTGCTTCGGACTGTGCCTTGATGCGTTCTGCCTGCTCCGCGCGCCTTTTGACGGACTGCGTATCGTTGGCGGCCTTGTCGGCTTCGCGCGTCGTGAGCGTCGGTTTTGGCGCATCCTTTGGCAATTCCGGCGCCGACGCATCGAGCGCATTCACCTCTTCGCGCGTCAGACCGAGTTCGGCGAGTTCGGCGTCATCGAGTTCGATGTTGGAATAATCCCATTGGTCTTTGTCGCCCCAGTCGATGACAGGCACCGTCACGCTCCGGCAGTTCGGATGAATGGGCGGGAAATTGACGCCGGTTTTGGCCTCCGAAACGAGAAACTCTTTGCCGTTCAGGCCGTGACACACGGAACACGTCCGGTTGTCGATGGCCGAAACGAATTTGTATTTCTTGATGCCGCTGGACTTGTATTCCGCCAAGGCCGCCTGGTTCGACAGATGATTGAACTCGGTCCGAACGACGCGAAGCGCATTGGAATGGCTGACGTTCATGCGAACCATCAAATCCGTGGCCATATCCATGGCGCCTTTGTTGTGAGCAAAACCGTTCTCGATGACTTCGCGCGTCTCCTTGATGAGCTTTTCCTTGTCATCCCATATTCGATCCGAAAAGTCGCTGTGCTGCCAGTTCTCTTTGGCCGCGCGTTTGACCTGTTCCGGACTGCCGACGCCGAGTTTCACATCGACATTGCCGAGCTTTTTCAGGTCGTCGGCATTCATCTTCAGGCTCGTGTCGATGACCTTGTTCAAATGCGAGTCCATCGACATCTGCTGTTTGCCGCCAATCTGTGCAATCTCTGCCGTGATATTGGCTTCGAGCGCCTCTTTCCGCGTCAGTTCGCGAACTTTCGACAGGTTTTCCCATTCCCTGTCATACCGTTTGAGCGCCTTGTTATTCGGGTCTTTCTTAATCATTTCCTGAATAATCCTGCGCTTTCGTTCGAGTTCGGCTTTGAAGTCTTTCAGTTCGCCGCGAGACAGCTTTTGGCGAACCTCTTCTTCACTCATGCCTGCGGCATTGCCGAAATCTCGATAAAATTTGTCGATTTCACGGCGCACATTGTCGCGTGCATCGCGATAGGCTTTGTCCTGTTCGGCCTTGACTGTGTCAGCATTGCGATCATTGGCGCGAACACGCGACTGCGCACGGTCGGCCCAATACTGTTCCTGCTTTTTGCGGCGCGCCGCCTCGAGCGCGTCCCTGTCATGCGAAGACTTGCGCGCCATGGCTTATGCCTCCGGACTTGCATCAGGCTGAGCCGTGGGCGTTGCGGGCGCGGCGTTTGAGCGGCCCGCATCCTGAGGGGGCGCGGGGTATGGCTCTGCCATAGCCGCGTTGGGGGACACTTCCCCCGCCTCATCATCCAAATCAGACCCGAATTCATCCTCATCGAGTGCCGCAAGCTCGTCTTCGACCGACGAAACCCACGGATGATTGGCCAGAAGCGTCTTTCGAGACAGAATATCCTTGCTTTGAATGACCTCGGCAATCGTCTCGGCCTCGTTCACACTCACGTCGGTATTGAACACGAAATCGACATCGATGCCGTCGAAATTCCCAAGCCGCCGAGACGCCGCATCCACATTCACGAAGTACAACAGCGACTCAAGCGACGACGAAAACTCATTCGCCATGGACATGCAGTTCATGTCGAGATCGCTGTATCGCAGGCGAATGGCAACGCCTGACGTGTTCCCCTGCGCAGCATCCTGGGCATCGACGCCGCATGCCGCGTCGTAAATATCTTTGCGAAGTCTCGACAAATGCGCCTCGCTGGCAGCCGTATCGAGCTGAACCTGCTTAATCTCGATGTCGCCGCCCTCGCCGACAAACGCCACGCCGAGCGTGTGCAGATTGTGAATGAATTTCGACGTCCCGCGCTTGTCGCTGTCTTCGGCATTTGTGTTTTCGGCCATGCCTTCGTATCCGCGAACGACTTTGAGCGAGTTCGGCGCGTCCTTGATGGCGTTCGACATATCCGAAACGATGTCGTCATAATCATCGATGGCCGTTTTGATGTATTTCAGAAGCGGAATTTCGCGCGCATTGTATTTGAACGGCACGAACGGCACGCGGCCCCAGTCGGCATCGATGCGCTGTCCGTTCTGCTCAAGAACGACATGCGCGTGCTGGCTTTCGACCGTCAGCTTGCCGCCATCGAGATGATACGCCGTCATCGTGTGCTCGTCGTACACCTCGACATGCGCCTTCGTGTCCTTCGGATCGTCCTTGTACACGCGGATAATGCCGCGAAGTTCGATGTGGTCGCCGTCCTCCCAAAGCGGGATGATTTCGCGCGACGGAATCGACTTGAACGCCAGTTCTCCGGC
>JAZRWV010000598.1:0-5806 GCA_045599925.1 Myxococcota bacterium | reverse complement strand
CAGGTTCTGGCTCGGTTGGTGTTCCGGGATCGGGTTCCGTGGGCGTACCGGGATCGGGTTCCGTGGGCGTACCGGGATCGGGTTCCGTGGGCGTACCGGGATCAGGTTCCGTGGGCGTACCGGGATCAGGTTCCGTGGGCGTACCGGGATCGGGATCCGTCTTTTCAGGGGGGTTCTGGGGATTGACCTCACCTTCAATGTCTGAACCAGGTCTATGAATCTTCTGCTCCTGTTCAAGCACAGGACTTTTATTATCATCCTGCATATCGGTGTCAGAGCATCCAAAGGTCATGGCACTGGCTGCCAATAACATCAGTAATTGAACCCTTTTCATCGCTTAATACTCCCTGTGATACAATGACGCAATGCGTTATTTTTTGCGCCATTGCTTGACTTGCGCACATTTATAAGAAGCTTTTTATCGATTGCCAAATTATTTTTTAAGGTTCAGTTCGGCTGATTTTATGTGTCAAAATGAAATGCTTGAAAAATGATAGTCATTCGATGAGTTCTTTGACGCGATGCAGAATAAAAAACTTTTTCCATCCGATGGCAACGTTAGTGATAACGCCGGGAAAGCTGAAACAACTCACCGATTCTTAAGCGCCATCAGATACAGGCGAATCGACCGAATAGATTAGAAGCTAATGGTGATTGATTAATCCTTCCTCAAATTCTATGTTATTAAACTATGTTTTTCGGCGCTGTCTGCGACGTCGATTCATCTGATGAGTTCATTTAAAACATCACACGTGCTTATTATCTGATTTCAAGTTTTCAATTCAAATATGCAGACACAGGATATGACGCGAGGCACTCCCTGGAAAGGAATTTGCCTCTTTATGTTGCCGGTTTTTGCCGGGCTTTTTTTGCAGCAGCTTTACAACACCGTCGGAACGATTATCGTCGGCAATTATGCTGGTGAACTCGCGCTGGCTGCCGTCGGAACCGTCGGATGCGTACTGATGCTATTTCTGGCAGTCGCAAATGGATTTTCAGCTGGAGCAGGCATCGTCGTCGCACAGGCTTTTGGGGCAAAAGACAAAGCTCAGATGCGCCTCGCTGCTTCGACATCGCTCATTCTCCAGTCAGTTTTATGCATCATCTGCCTGGTGCTGTCTTTTGCCGTTGGCCTTCCCATTCTTAATGTAATTATGGGGCTGAGCGGCGATATTCTAGACCTCGCCAAACTCTATTTCTGGATTTGTGCCGCAGGATTCCCGTTTCTTTTCGGTTACAATATCGTCGCAGGCATCCTGCGAGGTGTCGGTGACAGTGCTGCAACTCTATACTTCCTTCTCATTGCATCCGTCATCAACATCGCATTAAACTACCTTTTTGTCGCTTATCTCCACCAGGGCGTCATCGGTTCCGCACTTGCCATGGACATCGCACAGGCGTGTTCTTTTGCTGCCGCATGGATATACATGCACAAAAAATATCCGGAATTTCGATTTTCAAGCCACGAGTATCAGTATGAAAACGAAATGGTCAAAAGAGTGCTCAAAACCGGATACCCAATGGCTTTGCAGCAAATCATTGTCTCGTTCGGCTTCATTTTAATTCAAAGAGCTGTCGTCAGTTATGGACAGGCAATGATCGCCTCTTACACTGTGGCTCAACGACTGGAATGCTATCTGTTCATGGCTTCATCCGCATTCCAGATCACAATGGCCACATTCACCGGTCAAAATGTCGGAGCAAAACAGCCAAAACGCATCCGAACCGGTACTCGCCAAATGGTTATGATCTCTTTTACAATAACAGTCATCGTGATTTCGGCTTTTTTATTGTTTGAACGAGATATTATTCAATGGTTTGGCATTAGCGAAGAAGCTTTTGATTATTGTTTTGCACATTTAAGAACAACTGCTTTTGCAAATTTACTACTCGCTCTTTATTTCCCTGTTTTTGGTGTTTATCAGGGGGCAAATCATGCCCTCATCCCAACTCTGACGGCTTTAAGTGTCCTTTGCATTCGCGTCATTTGTACCTATACTCTGTGCAACATTCCGGAAATGGATTACCGCATCATCTGGTACAATCAACCCATTGGCTTTTCTTTTGGTGTCGTGATCACATGGCTGTATTACCGGTATGGTTCATGGCGTAAGGAAATTTCATACGACACCACTTAATCACAAAGACTAATACCCACTATGTAAAATTTGGCACAAAATGTGCTTGATATTATCGTTGGCCTGAGTGATGCCGTTCTTGAACAATGTTCATCATATTTCTGGGAGAAACGACCATGAAAAAAATAAGCTTATTATTGTCAGTACTCGGTTTAACCGCATGTTTATCCGCTTGCCATCATGACAGCAACAGTTATTGCGATGCCGGTTTCACTGATGGCTGCGAAGAGGGCATGTATGTTTATTGCCACTACGAAAAAGAAGACTCCCGTGGTGTCGTCAAAGCCGAAGCTGAAATCGAATTTAACAGCATCGTCTATACATGCAACGATAACGACGTTCTCGTCCCAAAAGATTACACATGTACTGGTGGAGTGCTCAATAAAGCCGGCGTACCTGTTGATAATAATGCCGTTTGCAGCAATGATTTGATACTTACGTCCTGCGATGGCGACGAGTTCATCACGGGTAAGGAAGTCTGTTTAAACAACTCAATCATCGGCTGTGAAATGGATGCAAATGGTCACGCTGTTACCTATAAAGACAATTGCGCCAGCGGATTGACCTGCGAAAATTATGAACGCAATGACAAAAACTATGCTGGCTGCTTCGATCCGAAAGATGTTTCGAAAGGCTGCGCAGATGGTATCACAATCGTCGGCGCCTGTGACGCCAGCTCTGGTCTGACTTTCTGCACGCATAAAAACCCGGCCAAAGGCCAGACCATCAGACTCGACTGCGCCGCTCGCGGTCAGGGATGCATGCTCATCAACGAAGAATATGGTTTCGACTGTTCCGCAACCTGCAAAGATTCAAATAATCAGCTTTACAACGAACACGGCACCTGCAGCGACGACAACAAACAGTTGTATTATTGCCTGAACAAAAACGGTAATTACACTCTCGACGTCCTCGATTGCGCAGGCGATTCAAAGACTTGCGGTTTCGACGATTTCCAGTATGACTGCCTCTGATGCCCCAACACTCCGTCAGATTACAACTCATTAAATAAAGTTTAAGGGCCGATTTGAATAAAGTCGGCCCTTGACTTATTTTGCGATTTTATGATTTGAGAGCCCTCGCTTTTTTCGGCAGGAGTATTGCAACTTTTTCACAAGCTGTGACACACTGTCTAAAAATACAATGTTAAACCATTTCTGAATCATGACATCAACAGGAACAGACATATGAATTGGGCAGTCATCATGGCTGGCGGCAGCGGAACGCGTTTCTGGCCGCTCAGCAATACAGAGCATCCAAAACAATTTTTGCGTCTTTTGGGCGAACGAACACCAGCACTGTCATGCATCACTCGTCTAAACCGCATCGTCGATATGGACCATATTCTAATCGTGGCTTCGGAAAAACATCGCAAAGTGCTCGCAGAAGCACTGCCCGATTTCCCGCTGGAACAGGTGCTTTGGGAACCAATTGGCCGAAATACAGCCCCTTGCATTGCCTGGGCAACGGAAACAATTCGTCAACGCGATCCGGACGCAAAAATCGGCGTATTTCCTTCAGATCATGAAATCTCAGATGAAACAGCCTTCTCTGTATGTCTCCGAAAAGCCTACGATTTTTCAAAAAATCGAATCGTTTTATTCGGCATCGAACCTACGCGCCCGGAAACCGGTTACGGCTATATCGAACAAGGCAGCGCTCTCGAAACATCAATTTATTGCGTCTCGTCATTCCGCGAAAAACCGGATGCAGAAACGGCAGCTCAGTATCTGAAAGAAGGTCGTTTCCTGTGGAACAGCGGAATGTTCATTTACGATGCCCAAA
This sequence comes from Myxococcota bacterium, assembly GCA_045599925.1. GTDB lineage: Bacteria > Myxococcota_A > Bradymonadia > UBA4248 > UBA4248 > UBA4248. Next base: position 1,883 of record JAZRWV010000598.1, on the reverse strand, counting down.
CAATGCATTCCGAACTGACGCGATGTGTTCCTCAAATCATGTCAATTGTTGACGAAATGGTGAAAAATCCAGCCTGTGTGCCTTCTCGTTTTGGCGATTTGATGTCGATCAGCATTGACTATGCGGTGATGGAGCACACCGACAAGGCCGCCGTGATTCGCGCCTCTTTCCCGTGGGACGATCTCGGAACATGGGATTCCGTGCGGCGTTACTATCCAGCAGATGATCGCGGAAATGCCTCCCGAGGCCCGGTTCGTCGCGTCGATTGCACCAATACGTTCACATATTCAGACGATGGCCGGATCATTGCCGTCATTGGCCTGGAAAATGTCGTCGTCGTTTCAACGGCGGACGCCGTTCTCGTCATGGATGGAACGCGCTCACAGGATGTGCGTAAAGTTGTTAAAGATTAGGCTTCGCCTGTTTTGCCCGCAAAACCGGGCAAAATACGGCTCCGCCGGCCGGCTTTTAAAATACGCCGGCCTTCCCGCGCTATCTGCAATACGCGCGGGACTTTTCTTTCAAAAAAAACATAGCCTGAGTGAAAAAATAACATTCAGCAGAAATTCAGAAAAACGAGTTTTGATGTGATTATTGCCTGTATTGTTATTGTCCTCTCTGTGAAAGACCAATATCCACAGCCCCCAGGCAATGCAATGACCGCTGTTTATTACTAACCACAGCAGTAACCGCTGTTTGGCAAGACTCATTGCCTGTTGTTGCCAGCTATCTTTTTTTTTGTTATAAGCCATCCGTTGCGTGGCTCAGACACGCTTTTTTTTTTTCTCATAAAGGAGAGCAAAATGGAGCGCGGTACGGATTTCTGGTCGGAATACATTGTTCATATTCCCCTTCCAACGGCATTCCCGGATGCAAAACATCATGCAGAACTTCTCGCAAATGTACGCTATCTGCTTCTCGTTGGCAGCTTGATGCGTCCTCGCAGACTTGCAAAACTTGCTGAGGAAAAATTTGGTCTCAAACACCTCGGAACCTATTTCAATATCGTCGATCACTATGAAATCTGCGATCGCGAATATTGCATTGAAATCGTCGACCTCGGCCTCGAAAGCGGCGAAACCATGGCTATCTGCAGCCACGGAATCGGCGGCTCCGGCGCTGAAATCGTCATTAAAGAGATGCGTTCACTCATCCATTGGTCAAATGCCTATCTCGGTCGCGATGAATCCAAAGTGAAACTGCGTTGCGTCGGCCGCAGTGGTACCCGTGGCACTCTCAGCGATGTTCCTTATGGCTATGTCGGCGTCTCCACCGCTTCCTACAACGACAATTTCGATGTCGCTATCCCCAACGCAGCTCTCAATCAGCTCATTATCGACAACGCCAGAAAACTCGAAATTCCCATCGCCCTCGGCGCCGGCGTTTCCACCAATTATTTCTGGGGCGGCCAGGGACGTCACGTTCCAGCTGAAGGCCGTATCGCCGCTCATCTCGAAGAAGAACGCGCTCAACGCGCTCAAGATCAGCTCTGGAGATTCGTCGAACGCGGCATTATCTTCGCTGAAATGGAAGATTACACTGTCCATACCGTCTGCACTCAGCTCGGTATCGCATCCGCCAGCGTCGGATGCGTCATCGCTCGTCGTTATGACGTCGAAAAAGGTGAGTTCATCATCGATTACGATCGCAATGCAAAAGAAAAAGCCGAGCTCCTTCCCGCTCAGGCAATTATTACGGCGTTTGTCGAACACGCCAAAGCCTTTAAGGGCTAATTCTTTTGGGAAAATCCCAGAAGAATGGTGAAATAAGCGCATGCTTACAACACTTGTCATAAAAGACTTCGCCATCATCTCAGAACTCGAACTGAGTTTTGATGATGGCATGTCTGTGTTGACCGGTGAAACCGGTGCCGGTAAATCGAT
>JAZRWV010000597.1:0-11405 GCA_045599925.1 Myxococcota bacterium | reverse complement strand
GTTCGCAATATGAAATGAACTTCGTTTCCCGAGCCTGTCGGTTCTCCAACTCGTTCATTTCATTTGCTCACAGGGCTCTGCAAAGCTAACCGTCCATCGGACTGTCAGCTTTTCGGCCCCCCACCAAAGGGCTGAGCCCTTTGGAATCCATAATGTTTAAGCTGCGATACCAATATTGCAGCTTAAGTCATATTTTCGTTAAGCAGAAATGAGGCCCCCTCCCCATTTCTCAGAAACTTAATTAGTGTCTATATTTCAGTTGATTTGCATTCACCCCTGCTGAGTTGTAACGCAAGGAGTAATGAGTAATTGTAGCCTCATAAAGCTTAATCGCCGTTTGCAAAGCAACGGCGCATCATTGCTCATTGCTCATTGCATCAAATCCAAACCGAGCCTAAAGGGTGGAAAAAATATGGGAGATTCACAGGATCCAAAGGCAGCACCTAATGGCGCCCTCCCTGGACTATTAATATCGCCCCCCAATGGAGTTCTGGGGGGCTTCCCATAACGAATAACGAACAACGAACAACGTAAATAATCCCTTTCAATTCGACTTAATAACGCAGTAACATTGATTGAACCGTTTAAACCTTTAATTGCACATTGCACATTGAATTATCCAATCGGTTCAAAATCTGCCGCACCATGCTTGCATATCGGACATACGATATCATCCGGAAGTTCCTCTCCTTCATATACCCAGCCACAAACCTTGCAGACAAAACCTTTTTTGCCTGCAGTCTGAGGTTTCGGTTTCACATAATTCTGATAATACGAATACGTCATCGTTTCCGTATTGTTCATCACGCGAGCTTCCGTTACTGAGCAGATAAACATGCCATGTGTCCCCAAATCCACATACTGCTCAACTTTTAATGACATCATAGCATTGATGTACGACGGCAAAAATGCAAGTCCATTGTCGGATCGCGGCACATCCATACCTTCGAATTTATTGACATTTCGCCCACTCTGGAACCCAAATCGTTCAAAGACCCGGAATGGAGCTTCCACAGAAAGACAGTTCACGTTCATGATCCCCGTCTGTTTGATGACGTGATGAGAATAGTTGTCCTTATTTATCGTCACAGCAATGCGATTCGGCGTATTGGTGACCTGCGAAACCGTATTCACAATCAGCCCGTTGTCGTGACTGCCATCGCGAGAGGTCACGACATAAAGTCCGTAACCAATTTTGAACAATGCCGTCATATCGTTTTTGTTGACGCTGCTGCTTTGACGAGCTTGGTATTCGCGACAAAATTCTGAAGCCAAATCGACCAATTTTGCAGAACTTTGTTCATCCAATGCGGATTTGATCGTCACTGTGTTTTCTGCAAAGACAATATTTTTGCTCTTTTCGAACATGCCTTTCATGACTTTGGCAGCCAAAGGAGCCCAGGAACCATTCTCGACAAATCCAATATGATGATTCTGGTAATTTCGCTCCGTCAAATGTTGAATAAAGTCGCGCATAAACGGGAAAATTTCCGCATTATATGTCGTCGTTGCAAGAATAAGTTTACTGAAGCGGAATGCATCCGCAACCGCCAAAGCCATGTCACATCTGGCCAAATCGTGAACGACAACTTTAGGACATCCTTTGGCCTTCAGGCTTTCAGCCAATTTTTCTACAGCACTTCGCGTATGTCCATATACTGAAGTATAGGCGATGACAATGCCGTCTTCCTCAAAGCCATAAGACGACCAGATATTATAAAGCTCCAGATAATGCCCCAGGTTTTCAGACAAAACCGGTCCGTGAAGCGGGCAAATTTTCTGAATATCCAAAGAAGCCGCCTTGCGGAGAAGAGCCTGCGTCTGAACGCCGTATTTACCGACAATGCCAATATAATAACGACGAGCCTCATCATCCCATGGCTCATTCACATCAAGTGCACCGAATTTGCCGAAACCATCAGCAGAAAATAAGATCTTATCCTTATTATCATACGTCACCATAACTTCCGGCCAGTGAACCATCGGAGCCATCACAAACGTCAATATGTGCTCACCGAGTTCAAGTGTACTGCCTTCGGCAGCAACAATTTGACGATCAGCATAATCATTTCCGAAAAACGCCTTGATCATCGGAAATGCCCGTGCCGAAGCCACAACCTGTGCCGACGGATACATCTTTAAAAATGCCGCAATATTTGCCGAATGATCGGGTTCCATGTGCTGAACAATCAGATAATCAGGCATTCTACCATGAAGTGCTTTGGCCACATTATCCAGCCATTCATATGTAAAACGCCTATCAACCGTATCCATGACAGCAATCTTTTTATCCAGAATGACATAGGAATTGTACGACATGCCATTGGGCACGCGATATTGTCCTTCAAAAAGATCGATCTGATGATCATTGACACCGACATAAACGATATCGTCAGAAATATTCATATTATCCTCCATACAGACACAACACCTAATGTCGCGCATTGTTATTCTTCAATGAGATTTGAGTTGCAGTATGCAACGATATGCCAGTAATTTGTAACCACAGATTTGAAAAATTATTCCAAGAGGTTATTTATTTTTACTCAATTTTCTTATTTCATACACATTAATAATTACCTCAAAAAAAATTGTGACACTTGATGTGTCGATTTTTTTCATTTTTCCAAGCATATTAACGAAATTTTCACCAAATATGCCAGGAAAGTTGATTTATTTATTCTTAATCATTTTCAAGGCTTTGCGAACAAACGTCTCCATTTCTGTGGGGCGTGGAGCGCAAACCCTAATGCATTCATGAGTCAGAGGATGCTCGAACTGAATCGCTTCGGCATGAAGGCACATCCGTCCGGGATCGATGCTTCGAAGGCTGCGAAGCAGCGGCTCTGCATAAAGAGAATCGTCGACAATTCCAAGCCCCAGTGAAGACAGATGCACGCGAATCTGATGGGTTCTTCCTGTTTCAGGGCTGCATTGATAAACGCCCATAATCCCATCGCGAAGAGTGAGTACCTGTTCACAGACGATGCGAGTTCGGGCTGGTTTTCGTTTCTTTCCATCCACACCGAATTTTTGAATCCGACCACCGGGTATTTCGCCAATCGGAGCATTGATGAGGAATTCGGTGTCTTTTATGCGATATTTTTCATCGACATTAAATGAGCCTGTGCAAATGGCGCAATAAGTCTTTTGAATGGTATGCTGTTGGAATTGTTCAGCAATAGAAGCATTAACAGTTTCGGATTTGGTGAAGAGAATTGCGCCGGAAGTCTGAGCATCCAGGCGATGATGAAGTCCCACATAAGGATGAGTGTTATTTTTTTCGAGGTATCGTCGAACGGCGGCATAGCAGTGATCGCGAGCTGGGTCGAGCGTTGCCTGACTGGGAAGTCCGGACGGTTTGTTCACGACGATGATGACATCGTCTTCGTAAAGGACGTCAAGTTTATCCAAAAGTATTGTCATTGTAATGATTTAAGCCAAAAAGACGTCCTGCCGTATGGCTTTGCCATAGGCAGGACAGCCGGGCGTATGGCGAAGCCATAGCCAGGCAACATTCATAAAAAAAAGCTAAAACTTGACGATGAGATTAAGGTTTAATCACGCCAATCGAAGTGCAGAGTTGCTCGAAATCCGTCTTTTTTTCAGTACCTTCAAAACGGTGCATACCTTCGATACATAAGGCTGCGGCGCGCTCATTTTTACCAAGAATCACACTGACGACGATATAATTCCGGTACGAAATGACCCGCGATTTATCTGTGCGATAAGCATTTGCGCAAGCAATTTCGGCCTCATTATACTTTTTCATATACATTAGAGTTTTGCATTCACTCTGATATTTAATGGAAGCAGAAGAAGCCCCCATTATCGCGAATGCGGTGCAGGCAAGCACGACAGTGCAAAATGCCATCATTCGGGAAGTCCTGATAACCCATAGGCGAGTGAATCCTGTTGTCGACTGAACGGGCAGAATCATGCCAGCAAGTACACCCAAAACGAGCCCGGCACCATGCGCAAGATTATCAATGCCCATTGCACCGCTCAAATTGCAGATGAGCCCGAAAATCATTGTAAATGCGGCCCATCGAATCATGCTGTTCCGAACCTGAATCGACAGTGCTGTATGTTCACGATGAGCAGCGACGGCAGCCAAACCGATAAATCCCATCAGGGCACCGCTTGCACCAGCGACCGTCACACCTCCGCCAAGCATATTGGAACACGCCATTGAAAGCGTACCAAGCGCCACAAAATTAATCACCGTCAGAGCCGAACCAAAAGTGCGTTCCACATAAGGCACGACATATCGCAATGCCATTGCATTAAAGACGAGATGAATGATGCCGAAATGAACAAAATTCGCAGTAATCAGCCGCCACCAGACAAATTCGCCGCGCCGATGTGCCCCCCAGCGATAAGCAATATCCGCCGGCGGCGACAAAAAAGCATCTCGAATGCCAAGTCCAGGCTGCATCAGAGTATCGATCGTCATGATGATGAAATAAATGATGATCGATGCCATCAACAAGATTGATGCAGGATAACGCTTTGGCAAAATAGCGCGAATCAGCTGGCTCAAACGCACTTCAAACGTAGTCAGCTGGCTTTTCTCACAATACGGACAGGTCTTCTCGCAAAGTGGTATTTCAGCCTGACAGCTGTGACATATTTTGAACGGACTGAATTTCATTTTAACTGCGATATCTGAATAAATCCGAATCTAACAAATCAATACAGCATTCAGGCTGCTTCCCAAAACTGACTATTTTTCGATAAAAAATTCACGGGCACGAAGCTGCTGTAATGCCGTAAATAGCTGAAGATCATCAATAGAAGGAAGGGGATCACCGGGGGTATATCCCGTTTCTTCTGTGCTGTTTAACGCAGGTTCTGGTCCATTTTGTGCCGGCAGAGCTGTTTTTTCTGCATTTTGAGAAGCCTTCTTTTCGGCATCATTTTGAGCACTCAGCGCGTTTTCGAGATCTTTTTCCCGTACTGTTGTTCGTTTTTTGACTTGCAGAATGAGATCTTCAACTTCGACATCCGGAACGATGCCATGGGCCTGAATACACTTTCCGGATGGCGTGTAATACCGGCCGATTGTCAGTTTTACCGATGAGCCGTCTTTGAGAGAAAACATATTCTGAACGCTGGCTTTTCCGAACGAAGTCTGACCGACGATGACGGCACGATGATGATCCTGCAGTGCACCGGCAACGATTTCGGAAGCAGAAGCAGTTCCTTCATCGATGAGGACAGCCAGCGGCATATCAAAGACATGTTTTGTGCGCACGGCATCATATGTCTGAATGGAAACGCCATCGCGCCCGCGCGTACTGACGATATTTCCCGAAGGGATGAACAGGTTGGCTACAGCCACACCTTCGTTCAAAAATCCGCCGGGATTCTTGCGCAAATCGAGTACCAGCCCCTTCAACCCATTTGTCGTCATTTTTTCCAGGCGTTCAATTTCTGCACGAATCTTATCGGCCGCACCATTTCCAAATGATTTGAGCGAAATATACCCATAATCGTGATCGAGCAGATAAGCCTTGACGAGGTCGAGCTGCACAACAGAACGCTGAATCGAATACGTCTGAATGCTGAGTTTTTCTGGGTGTTTAATCGACAGTTTGACAAACGAACCGGGTTCACCTCGGAGGACATTAAAGAGCTCATCAAGACTCATCTGCGCCACATCATGCCCATCGATTGCCAGGATGGTATCTCCGGATTCGAGCCCGGCTCGCTGTGCCGGACCGCCTGCAAATGCAGTAATGATGCGAAGTTCGTCATTTCGAATGCCGATTTCGACGCCAATTCCGACAAACTGTCCGGCTGTTTTACGTTCAAATTCCATCCGTTCAGCAGCTGTCATAAAATTCGAATGTGGGTCAAGAGCCCGAATCATGCCATGAATAGCGCCATCAATCATCGCCGTTCTATCGGTAGAATCGACGTAATTGCGTTCAACAAGGCTCAGAACCTGAGCAAATGCATCAAGTCTTTCGTAGGGTTCCTTTGCATTTTTATCGGCATAGCCTGTGTTTTGAGAAACGAGCCCGATTCCAATTCCAAGCAACATGGACAGCAGCGAAGCTGCGATGAGTTTTTTTGACATAAAACTGGGATTTTTTATGGGAAACGCCGGCTGTCGCAAAGCGATACGCCGGCTGGCTGCGGCTATTTGCAATACGCCGCAGCACTTTTTTATCTTAAAAGAACGAACCGTTCGAGCACTCACGACAGAATGTTCGCCGTTTCATCGTCAATGCACCACATGCATCACATCGCTTAAAGAAAGGATCCACAGGTTCATCCCCAAGCGGAGTGGCTGGCGCTTCCCGAACCAATATACTGTCCAAACCAGAAATCTTCAAAAATACAGGCAAATTCCTGTAAATGCTCAGATTCAATGCGTTAAAAATGGCCGCATGTCCCTCAGGAATCGAGTCATAATGAGCCTTCGCATTTTCCTCATTTCCAAGCAATTCCTCGACTATCCCACTGACGAGTTCGACCTCGTCGCAATCTCTGATTTCTACCGGGATTTCATGAATGGAAGTCAAAGCTTTTTCCGGAAGGTTCATGGCCATAAACACGCGAGGCTTAAGAAGCCATGCGGCAACATCCTGAGACGGAACGTGATTTTCCTGAGCTTTTGAAGCCTGATCAAGCGCACACCCCAAGTGACGAATGGCGAGGTAAGCTTCACACAACATCATTGGAAGACGCAGGTCGTTGGGGGCTGTTTTCTGAGCAACGGTCAAATCATCAATCGCTTCGGTGGCTTTTTTCAGGCTTAAAAGACATTCAGCCCTCTGACATCTCAGATTGACATCATCCGGATTTGCCTCAAGTGCCCTGCTGTACTGCGCCAGCCTTTCTTCGGCACTCGCCGAAGCATGTTCGAGGACGAGCTGAAGACGTTTGTAGATTTCAGCAGCCAGTTCTGAAGACGGAGAACATGCGAGTGCCGATTGAGCATCGAGCATAGCTTGAGACGCAAATCCGGCAGCTTCACGAATGAGAGCGCGTTCGCAGAACGCGTCACCGGCATCTGTATCGGAAATATCGATTTCGACGAGCAATGAAGAGGCTTCGTCCATGCGCCCCAAAAGGCGAAGTGCTTTGGCATGCAGTGCACGAAGTTCGGGAACTTCGCCTTCTGCCTCATATTTTTCGATTTGTTCAAGTGCCGAATCGGGTTTTGAATCGACAAGTGCTTCAATTTTATTTTTGAAAGAACTCACGGATTCACGGATTAAACCGCGTTCAAACAGCCCATCGATGGCCCGACGGGCAAGAACTGCAATATTCTGGTCTTTATAAGCCTTTTCAATCTCTTCGAGGATCCCCCCCACATCCGGTGTTTCCAGAAATGCAAGACCTTGAACGATACCTTCGCGAGTCGCATCATTTGCATTCACGAAATATTTTTCGCGAAGTTCATCCATCGCAGCTTTGGCATCCGGGAAAGCCAGGATGAGTAGAATCGCATAAATCCTGCGTTCCATGTCGGACTGCGACATATCGAAGAGTTCACCAAGGCGTTCCGGCGACAACGGATCCATATACTGACCGAGTGCGACACCAATTTTTCTCGACGTTTCGCCCGTCAATTCGAGCCTGAGAGCACCAATTTCCTGATAAAACTTAATGGCAACCGAATTCGTTTTGTCAGCTGTTTCAAAGACGAGTACTGCCGAATTTTTAGGACGTTCAGATGCCGGTTGCTGGCGATATCCCTGAGACTGAAGCAATTGAGCGATCAAGCCGAGTTCCTGCTGCGGCATTTGGGATGCGATAAGAAGAATGCTGGGTTTTGCCATATATTTCCAAGCCTCGCGAATACTTTGATGGTGAGTTATTATTCAACCGGAGCTTTACCCCAGGAACTCACCTGATTAGTGTTTTTATTGGCTAAATTGCAGCTATAACGTTGACATAAATGACAAAGGCACTGTTATTTACAGTGCCTTTATCATTGAAGATTATACGATTGCGATGAGTTCGACATCGAAAACGAGCATTCCTGCTGGAGCTCCCGGCATACCTTTATAAGCCAGATTTTCCGGTATCCAGAGACGTCTTTTTTCGCCTTCGACCATCAGCTGTACGCCTTCAGTCCAACCAGCAATGACCTGATTGAGACCGAAATCAATGGGTTGACCACGTACGACACTCGAATCGAACATTGCGCCATCGGTTGTCCACCCCGTATAATGCACGCGTACACGGCTTGTAGCTTTGGGATGAACGGTTCCCTTGCCGGGCTGAAGAACTTTCGTCGCCAATCCACTCGGCGTAATCTCAGCATCAGCAGGAGCTGCTGCGACATCATCCGGAGCTGCAATTGCCTTGGGTTCAGGTTTCACGTCGTGAACGACGATGGTAAACACGAGCATGCCCGGAAGTTCCTTGCCGGAAGGATCAACGCCAGCTTCCTGAGGAATCCAGGCCGTCAGTTCATCGCCTTCATGGGCATGCATCAAGACTTCACGGAATCCCGGGAAGAAGGCTTTTACCGGCCCGACAAGCGGTTCACCCATCTCAATGGATGAATGAAAACGCGTCTGTGTAGCCTTATGCCAACCCGTAAAATCAATCGCAACGACATCATTTGCACGAATTTCCTCGCGACCGTTTCCACGTTTTGTGATTTCGTAAGCAATGCCATTTTTGAGCTGAACCGCATTCGGAGTCAGTTCAAATGAAGGCTTTTCCGGCGTTACTTTTTCAATAATTTCAAAATCGAAGACAAGCGTTCCCTGAGGGGCACCATCGACACCTTTATAAGCGAGTTCTTCTGGGATCCAAACACGAAGAGACTCACCAATATGGCCCAACTGAAGGGCCTCGCTCATACCGGGAATCAGTTGTTCAATCGGGAATACAGCAGGTTCACCCGTTGGCACACTCGAATCGAACATCTTTCCATCTGTCGTCCAGCCTGAATAATGCAATTTTACCCAGTCAGAGGCATCTACTGCACTGCCGGACGGATTGGATTTGAGGATGATATACGAAATACCGGAAGCTGTTTTCTGAGCCTCAGCAGGTGCTGAGGCGACATTTGATGGAGCAGGAATCTGTTTCATAATTAATTAGCGGGTTCAGCTGCGGGGGCTGCTGCGGGGTCAGCTGCGGGTTCAGCATTTATTATGTCGAGAAGTTCGATTTCGAAAACGAGCATACCGGCTGGTGCTCCGGGTTGACCTTTGTAAGCCAATTCTTCAGGAATCCAAACGAGACGTTTTTCGCCCACGACCATGAGCTGAACCGATTCTGACCAACCTGGAATTACAGCGTTGAGCGGGAATTCGATAGGCTCGCCACGGGCAACACTCGAATCAAACATCACACCATCCGTTGTCCAACCGGAATAATGAACCTTCACAGTGCTTGTAGCTGTTGGATGGTCTTTACCAGTACCGGGAGTCAGGATTCTCCATGCGATACCAGATTCAGTTTTCTGGGTATCAGCGCCGGGTTCCTTCACATCGGCTGGAGCCACGGGTAGAGCAGTGGCATTCGTGATATTGACGCGGAAAATGAGTGTACCAGCGAGTTCGCCGTCAGGAGAAATGCCAAGTTCCTGAGGAATCCACATTTCAACTTCATCGCCGACATGAACTTTAGGAAGGATAGCTTTCCAGCCCGGGAACATGGAATTGACTGGTGCTGCGAGAGGTTCACCCAATTCGATGGAGGACTGGAAGCGTTTACCATCACTCTGAGTCCAACCAGTAAAGTCGAGCTGAACCAGGTCATTATCCATCAGCAGTTTGGCATCCGGAGTTGTTTTTACGATGCGATAGGCAAGACCATTGTCGAGTTTAACAGCATCTTCAGGAATATCTTTCGGCGGCATCACGAAATTCAGAACTTCGACGATTTCGAAATCAAAGACGAGCATCCCCTTTGGCGCACCTTCGCGGCCGGCATAAGCCAGTTCTTCTGGAATCCATACGCGAACTTTTTCGCCTTTTTTGGCAACCATTAAACCATCTTTCATTCCGGGAATCAGCGAACCCAAAGAGAAAGTTACAGGTTCTTCGCCATTGTTTGTGTCAAACATTTTTCCATCGGTCGTCCAGCCTGTATAATTGATCTTAACGATGGAATCTTCATTCACAACATCACCGGCATCATTGGCGGCTAATTTTTTATAGGATACACCAGATGCGGTTTTCATTGCATCTGCAGGGGGGGCTGCGACGTCAGCAGGAGCAGGAATGGCGCCAGGATCTGCCATTTCAGGATGTTCATGCATATCGGGAGCTGCGGCATCAGCAGCCGGGGCTGCGGCATCTGCAGCTGCAGCGGGAGCTTCGGCAGCTGGTGCAGGAGCATCAACAGGAGCGGCTTCTTTTTTCTTGCAGCCAACAAATCCACACAACATCAAACCTGCAAGACATAATATCAGACTTTTTTTCATTTGTTTTACTCCACAAAATAACCGAAATAACAGAACTCCCCCATTTCGGCAGAATGAACGCCACTCCATACCCCGAAACACACACATTTTCAATTAACAATTAACAATGAACCATGAGCAATAACAGTGTTCTAAAACCAGCACTGACGGCAGCATCGCGTATTGACAATTATTCACTTGAATCCAGCCGTGCCTGCGGCTCGAAACAACGAATGTTAAAATTAAAAAAGCCCATGGAAGTCCGCGTTTTTACGATAATTGTTCATTGTTGCATTGGTAAAGTTCTGTTCCCAGCTTGCAAGGGCTGGAACGGAACCATCTTTATTGATGTTTGTGATAGAAAATGCATGCTGATTCCAAATATCACGGGAAGAAACCCAACGGTCGAGTCTGTCGCGAAGAACGACAATCCCCTGATGAGAATCGCCATTGCGATGATATGCACGACAAACCTTACCATCTTCAGCTTTTTGTGGTGCTAGTGGCGTCGTACACTGATACTGCTGCATCATCTTTCCAGTTGAATCAGTTTGCCAGTTGCATTGTTCATCCGATTCACAACGACAATAACCAGCGACACATGAATTGCTGTAACAGTCGTCATTTGTCACACATTTGATACCATGATGAAGAACATCAACCGGATCACATCCTGGTGCAACAGAATTTGCCATCAGAACGATTTCAACAGATTCGTCATTATCCATATCCGAAATCGTTGGATATTCGCGATCTATCTTAGACATTCTGTAACTCGAAAACAGAACTTCACCGGACTTGCCATCAAGAATTCGGGTAAAGCATTCATCGCTATAAACGACTTCGGTCTGCCCATCGCCGTCGAAATCAAAGAGTGATGATGAAGTCACAGTATTGTCAGCATCCTGGGTTGGAATCGTCCAAAGTGTATATTTGTCCTGGCAATTGTCATCAGCTTTTTTACATTTGGGGTCGAAAACACTGTATTTACTCACGCCACCGATAGCAATTTCCGGTAGTT
>JAZRWV010000596.1:0-1775 GCA_045599925.1 Myxococcota bacterium | reverse complement strand
AACTGAAACCCTGGATGCCATTCGAACAGCTCAGAGAAATGGGTTTACAACAATTATTAGTCACCGCTCCGGCGAAACGGAGGATACGCTTATCGCGGATCTTTGCGTGGCAACAAACAGCAGAATGCTCAAATCCGGTGGTATGGCGCGTTCTGAACGCATCGCGAAATATAATCAGCTCCTGCGCATCGAAGAAGAATTGGGAGATGACGCCTGTTACGTTTCCAAATACGCCGAACGTCCTAACGAAGTTTAAGCCTTGACATAATATCCCTGGAACTGATTGCTGAGTCGTTCTGGGGATTTCTTTTATCATTTCCAGAAATTTGTGCGATTTCTGACTCCAACTTTCAAAAATACACATAAACTTTGATTTGTGTGACTGATTGCGAAAAAACTGAATGACTGCCGATTTTATTCCATGGCCATGCACCGAGCTGGCTCAGTATCCTCTTGTTGACGACTGGACTGATACATTTCCCCGTATTCGCCTGCCTCATTGGCGTTATGAATACATACAAAGCGCGACCCGAAAGATGTTTTTAGAGCCCAAAATGGGCAGTACGTATGCTTTTTTCAGGAATTACGCGTTTCAGCAGGGTAATCTCTCCAATGCGAACGTCATGGATATGGAGTTTTTCTATAATATTCTGTCGCATGATTATCCTTTCTTTCTGGGGCATAAAAAGACAGAAATTCAGACGGACGTTAATTTCAGCAATAAAAAATATGAAGGACTGGGGATCTTCAGAGCTTCACATTTTGTTCTATATCGCGTTGAACAGTCTGTTTTAGGGTTTGCTGTTCTCCAAAGCATGACAAATCCCGGCAAAATGAATGCTTTTGTTTCGCTCACTGAAAGATTGCGCGCCGGTGATTACATATTTGCCAGACTGATGCCCATTGGCTTTTTGCCGCGTGTACTGGCTTATTCTGTGGTTGAGCCATGGGATACTGTGGATCCCAAACATGTCGAAGCAATACTCGCTGAATTTCGCCGTCAATATGATGCATTTTGTGTCAAATTTCCCAACACATCGACTCGCGCATTTATGAAGATTTGTGCCTATCAGTTTTATGAGCTGATTCAAGCACATGAACTGATTCCCATATTGAATGAAAAATTGGGCGCTGTTTCTGATTTCGTGCATGCTCAAACCGTTTCCTACACATTCACGGACACTTCGAAAATGCCGAAACTTGTGGATATTCCCGGCGCAAAACTCGTCAAGGACGGTGGCAAGGAAATTACGACTCTGGCCACAGCTTCGATCTGCTCAGAAAAGTGCATCCCGGAAACACTTCGCGAAGCGATTATTTCGAGAGAAAATCGGACGATTGAAGTCACGATGTTCATGCATGATGCCGGTGAGAAGTTTCTCAAAGAAGTCCTTGAACCGACTTTCAAAAAAGCGAAAACAATTCAGAAAAATCATGTACTTGACGATAATGAGACTTATCGTTCACTGCGTCATTTGTCGATTTCCAAAATGGAATAATCAGGGCTGCTGTGATTGTTGTTTTATAAATATTTTATTTTGCATTTGTTGGCGCTGTTATCGGCTTAAAAGCCGATACACAGCGCATGAGGCCGGCTATCGCCTGCAAGGCGATACACCGGCCTTTTTTTCAGGGAAGGTCTGATTAAAACGTATTATTGTAACTATTCAGCCGGGGGCTCTTGGATAGAGGTGGATACACCACGCCGTTGACAGCATCCGTAAAAATAAGCTGCCTATCTGTGATGATGTGGGATGAGTTGGATTATCAATTTA
>JAZRWV010000595.1:0-9725 GCA_045599925.1 Myxococcota bacterium | reverse complement strand
TTTTCTCTTCTGATTTTTCCTCGGTTTTCTCTTCTGATTTTTCCTCGGTTTTCTCTTCTGATTTTTCCTCGGTTTTATCTTCTGATTTTTCCTCAGCTTTCTCTTCTGATTTTTCCTCAGCTTTCTCTTCTGATTTTTC
This sequence comes from Myxococcota bacterium, assembly GCA_045599925.1. Taxonomy (GTDB): domain Bacteria; phylum Myxococcota_A; class Bradymonadia; order UBA4248; family UBA4248; genus UBA4248. Next base: position 9,586 of record JAZRWV010000595.1, on the reverse strand, counting down.
TTCTGACGATTCTTCAGAGGTTTCTACCGGCTTATTGACATCATTTGAAGCTTCAGTCTGATTTGCCTGAGCAAGTTCATCATTCTCTTCAGACTTATCAGAAGCTAAGGTCTTGCCCTCATCGACCTTATCATCATAAACTTCAAGGCTTTCAATTCCATCATCCTCATCGAGATCAGCAAATTTGGATTCGATATCGGCAACAGAAGCCATACTTGTGAGAGTAATGACATCATCACTGGAGGGCGACTTATCGTCATTATTATCATCTGAAGCGACAGTTCTTTCGACATCTCTCATGATACTGTCAGCTCGAACACGAACCGTAATTTCAGCATCAGATTTTTTACCAGATGAGTTATCAACAGGTTTTGACCGATGACTGACGACAACATCCGTTTCATCAGAAAACAGATTTTTGGCCAGTTCATGAGCTTTTCCTGCAGTCACAGAAGCGCTAACCTCTTTTTCAGGTTCATGTTTTCCGAAAGTTGAGACTTCAGCTTCCAATCCGGTCCAAAGCTCATTATCATTCTCCAAATCCCCCCAATCGAGAGAATCTAAAGTTGATGCAGTACTCGCCGAATCTTTTTTCTTTTCAGACTCACCTACTGCGACATTCCACAGCTCATCGAACACACCATCATCAAAGCTGCCTGCCAATGATTTATCCACATTCGATGTTTTCTGGTTATCCTGATCCATCTATATTTTCATCCAAAAACACAATTCCCAAAGGAATCATTTGTCAACTAACCGCCGAGAAGTCAAAGCACCCAAGAGCGTATCCTGTATAAAATGACACGTTATTGAAAACCCTGCAATCCCAATTAAAATCAGAATGCAGAATTTTCTCAGTTTAAATCAATTTTTATCAAATTCAACCGAATACGCATCTAACATCCCTGATGATGGTAAGGGAAATTCGTTAAAAATTCACGAATTTCAGCTGCGGTATGTGCAGACTTTTCTTCATCCTCCGGAGCATCAAGGATTCCAACGATCCAATCTGCGATGCGTGACATATCACATTCCTTAAGTCCACGAGTTGTAATAGCCGGTGTACCGAGTCGAATACCGCTGGGACGACGAGGCGGATTTGGATCATACGGAATTGCATTAAAGTTACAGACAATTCCTGCTTTTTCGAGAGCTGTTGCAGCAGTTTTTCCATCAATATTTTTTGCTCTGAGATCGACTACCATCAAATGACAATCGGTTCCACCACTCACTATTCTAAGCCCGCGTTTGACGAGTTCATCCGCAAGACAAGCAGCATTTTTTACAATCTGTTCACCATATTGTTTAAACGCAGGCTGTGCGGCTTCTTTCAAAGCGACAGCGAGTGCAGCAATCTGATTCATATGCGGTCCGCCCTGAATACCGGGAAATACGGCTCGATCAACATTTTTTGCATGTTCCTCGCGGCACAAAATCATTCCGCCACGAGGTCCTCTTAAAGTTTTATGAGTTGTGAGAGTTACGATATCGGCATATGGAACCGGATTGGGATATGCACCGGCAACGACAAGCCCCGCGACATGCGCAATATCCGTAACAAGATATGCACCGCATTTATCGGCAATTTCACGAAGTCTTACGAAATCAAAAGCCCTGCTATACGAAGTCGTTCCTATAAACAAAACACGTGGTTTTATTTCATTACAAAAGGCTTCAACTTCATCATAATCCAATCGTTCTGTCTCACGATTGACTTCAACCTGGTGAGCTTCATACAGATTACCTGAAAAATTGACTTTCCATCCATGAGTGAGATGACCACCGGAATTCAGTCCAAGACCAACTATACGATCACCAGGTTTACATAACGCCATATATGCAGCCATGTTTGCCGGAGAACCGCTATAACTCTGAACATTAGCATGCGCAGCGCCGAACAGCGCGCATGCACGCTCGCAAGTTAAGCGTTCCAAAGCATCATTGTTTTCCTGCCCCTGATAATAACGTTTTCCAGGGTAGCCCTCGGCATATTTATTGACAAAACAAGAGCTCAGAGCTTCGAGAACGCCGTCGGAGACTATATTTTCACTTGGGATCATTCGAAGGACAGAAGTCTGTCTTGTCCATTCCTTTTCGATGATATTATTAATTTCACTATCAAATTTGAGCATTTGTGCCCTTTCCTTTTATCCATGCTGTATCAGATAACAGCAACAAATCGAAAACGAGGAACCATCAACTGCAGCCCTCTTTGCTACAATACCACGTTATTTTGAATTTCTAAAAGGTCCGAAGTTTTTAAGATTATCAGGAAGAACAGAATCGGGAATTTCCTGATTCATAGCGGCCAACCTTCTTTTTCGTATTGCAGTTCGTTTCCAGAGAGCGACACACAATGCAATGACTGCGAAGACAGAAATCATGAAGAAAATGCCCTCATGCGAAAACAGAGAAGCGAAAAGACTTTCTTCACGGCTGACGCTTGTTTTCCACTTGATAAAAGCAGCATTAGGCGATTTATCAAAAGAATTGATAAAAGCCTGTTCAAAAGCCATTCCGTCCGAGACATTTTTGAGGAGCAGTCGAACAGCCTCATCTCCATAAGTTTTTGCGAGCCACGAAACGAAATGAGCCGATTCCGAATATGCGAGGTCAACGACAGCACCTGTCTTTCCAAAAGCCTGTTCAATTTCGTGAAGATCGAGCAACTGCCCGCTCATTGCGGCTTTTCCCAGCACCTCAGCGCGAGCAATATTCCAATCATCCGTTGCCGTCATTGCGAGTCCTTCATAAAACCAGTGAGGAAAAAAGTGATCTTGTGAATATCGGTGCAATGCGACGTGATTGAGTTCATGTGCGAGTGTACGTTCAGGTTCAATATGGGTTGTACCATTCGAAGCGAGTCGAATGAGAATGACGTGATCCGCCATGAGAGTCAGACCGGAAGCCCAATCTGGAGCTTTTCCATTTGATTTTAAGGCATCAAAATACTGATTGATATTACCAATCAGATAAACATGAACATCAGCGACAGTTTCGGGTGGCAAAAATCGCAAAGTTTTTTCTCTGGCGCTTTGAGCTGTTGCAATGACGGCCTCAGCTCGCTGTCCATAATTTTTAGAGAAATAGAAATGGAGTGTTGCCTCATCTTTTTTTTGGAGATTATCAATTACGGGATGCTCAATATTTCTTTCACTTCCGAGCCAATTTTCGACCTGTTCATCAGAAACGGAGAGGCTGAAAGATTCAGTCTGAGTTCCCTGAGCTATTGCACAAACGGGAGCAAAACAACAAACGACGAGCGTAAACAAAGTGCTCAAAAGCAGAATAAAGTGTTGTTTAAACATGACTCACCTCCACAAGCAAATGGTCAATGAACCATTCAAACAGGGAGTGATTAAACACGGTCAGAAAGTTGTCAAATTGGACAAATCGCGAGCGTATGGCGGCAGCTATAGCGAGCGAGCGAGGCGTATTGAGCGAAGCGAAATAGCCGAAGCAAATAAAAAACCGGGCAAAAGACCCGGTTTATGAAGAGAATTTTGAAGGAAAATCAGTTGAGTGAAAAAGCGGCAACGAGATCGGTATCAACAGCCCAATCGCCATCAAGTTTTTGATTAAGAATGATGACAACGCGTTTACTGTCAGCCGTCCAAAAAGCGTTGACGATGCTTATTTTAGCGACTTTTGTTTTAGTTGGATTTGAGAAGATTGGAGCATAACCGAGTGTTTTCGTTTCCTCACCGGCAGAGAGTGTAAGCTGAAGATTCTCGCCGATCACCATACCACCGAGCTGAAAACCGGCGGGAGCGGTCATTCCAGCGACATAACCGCCTTGAATTCCATAAGGAGCAACTTCTTTTGAAGTCAGAGCTTTTTCGAGAGAAACGCCGCGAAGCGGATAAACGAGCAATGGCCCCTGTCCGCCAATCTGATAAATGACGAGAGATTGTCCTGAGAGTTTGCTGCCCTGAACAATGGCATAAAAGTCAGGATTGACACCGAAACCGACAAACTGCATGGTAATTTTATCGGTATCCTGAGCAGAGGCATTGGTTGGAGCTGCGGAAACTGCGATGAAACCAGCGCAAGCCAGACACGCAGCGACAGTGAGGTAGCGAAGAGATTTCAACAGAAAAGTATTCATTTTTTTCATTTTCAAATCCTCCCAATGAGCCGAAAATGGCCAAAGATTTTATCTAAAAATCGTGCCAATCAACCGAGAATAAATGCCTGTTTAATTTTAACGGCACTCCCCTCAAACGGAGTAAAGTTCCAGGAATCCTTTTTACTTTCCAAACATTTGTTAAACATGTCGGGAACATTGGCATCCTGAATTTCGTAACTGCTCACCTTGCCATTAGGCTCAATGACGAGGTTAAGATAAATTTTAGGCGGCATGACATTTCCTTTGTTTGCGACTCGTCTCGAACAGTCCTGAACAGATGAAGTCACGCGTTTCAAGCCGCCAGCGAAGAGTTCGCGAGAGCCGCCTTTGACGGCATATTTTGATCCCTGAACGGCAGCCGTATTGCCGAAATCGGAATTTGCCCCCTGAAGAACGACATTTGCACGTCCATCCTGACGGACAGAAGGCTGAACTGGAGCCTGTTCTTTGGCGGCATTTGCGCCATAAATAGCCTCGGCGGCAGCCTCTGTTGAACCGGAATTACCAGCGCCAGAAGAGCCACTATTTTTTGAAGATTTTGAAATTTTTGCATTAACCGGATTCATATCGAGGATTTCGAAATCATCTTCCGGCACAGTAATTTTCAGTTCATCACTTGAAATTTTGCTACCAGACACCTGAGCAAATCCAGTTTGTATGTCCTGCAATTGTTCTTCGTCATCCGACACATTTTTGACATATTCGAAGTATCCGACAACACCTATGATTGCAATGACAGCACAAAAGACCAGAACGACAACGAGGATACGCATTCGAGTTTTATGTTTATCCTTTTCCTGACTTTTCTGGAAATGTTCCAACTGAATAAGCATGGAGTTCTCGCTGACATCAGACTCATTTGAGTGCCCCTGTTCCAGCTTTTCGGATTCGGCAATGATTTCAGAATGACGTGCAGCAATTTCGTCAAGGGACTGATGAGAGACGCGAGCTTTTGCAATGCCGGAGTCTTCATTTTTATCAGCAACTATGACTTCAGATTCAACAAGACCGCTTTTTTGGGATTTATCAGAAGCGTCATCAGTCACGGGTTCGATGCATTTTTTAGAATTAAGCTGAGAATTTTCATCCTCGAGATCGACGACACCGAGGTCAGCTTCAGACGAGAGTGCTTTTGAATCGGAGGTGTGTTCAGTAGCAGAAAGTAATTGTTGAGCCGAGAGTTCCTGCACATCATCACTGCCTTCAGACTCGATTTTGACATCGTCCTGACTCAAGGTTGTGATTTCAGTTTCCAGGGCATTACCCTCTTTTGCGACAGCGACTTCTTTTTCAAAAATGAGCTGAGAGTCCTCATCCATATCGATATCAGGCAAGATATCTGAAGACGTTGAAGAGCTCACAGCTTCGCCAAGAGAAGAGCTTTCCATATCGATATCGGGAAGGACACTGGAATCGCCACTCTCGGAAACATCCTCCAAATCGATATCGGGCAAAACGTCGGAAGTTTCAAAATTTGGAGCACTCTTGACCGCCGTTGAATCAGACGATTTTACATCCTCTCCTGATTTTGCGATGACATTACCGATACCAAAACTAGGAAGTGAGGATTCTGCGCTGGATTTATCGATGACCTTTTGGGCCACAGAAATATCACTGACAGAAAATCCATCAAGTTTTGAATCGAGACGCAAATCACTTTGAGAAGGCAGCCATGAGCTGATACTGTCATTTCGCAAATCTGCGATGTTGGTCTTTGCATCTTCGGAAACGAAGTTGGAATTTCCGACAATGGCACCGATATCTTCCTTGAAATCAGGAAGATCCTTTTCGGAAGATTTTGACTCAGCAGCAGCAGGGCTGGCTTTTAATGCTGAAGCGGCATTAATAACTTTTTTTTCGTCAGCGGCATTAGAAGCATTTCCGGAAGCCATGCTTCTGAGACCAGCAAAACGAGGGGCTTTGTTTTCTGTCGAAGGTTTAGTACCCAAAAGAGATGAGATATTTGGAGATGGTACTGAGCTGGCGCCAAAAGCATTTTCTGAAACTTTTGCTGAAGAAGAATTTGTTCCGGTCACCGATAAGGCAGAAATTGAAGGAAATGGTTTTGCCAATTTGGTCCCAATCCCTTTGGATTCCGATTTGATTTCAGGAGAAATGGCATCAAGCGACTGAAACGAAAAGAAGGGGGAAGGCGCTCCGACTCTAGTCGTATCCCCCGGAGTCTCTTCATCCACTTCAATATCCAGACTTTCTACTGCAGGAATCTGAGTATGAGTTGGCACCTCGTCCTGGCTGTTAGCATTTTGCTCGACTTTTCCAAACAGGCTGCTTGCAGGGGTAAATTTAATAAAAGAATCACCGTGCCTGTCCTCTTTTTTAGTTTCAATACCAGAAGGTGCTTTCTGAAGGCGTTGTTTAAGCCCGACGAGATCCGGAGAAGATTTTGCGGATGGGGATACGGGATTTGCCACTGAGCTTTTTCCGGAAGAAAACAGAGGCGGCATTGAATCGTCCTCATTTTTGGGCAGCGGTTTGACAGGTGAAGGAGGCGGAGGCGGCATCAAAAGTGCGCTTGCAAATGGTTCAACTTCAAGCACTGGCTTCCAAGAAGAAAACGATTTACGCCAAACAAAACACTGCTCTGCGATTGCAGCCATTTTTTCAGTCAGCAGGCGTTCCTTGAGTTCGAGTTCTGTATAGGGACCAAAACTTTCGCCATTATATGAATAATACCAAATCGGTGTTTCATTCTGAAGACGACGTGGCGTGTTCAACGTCGTAGAACGCCATTTTCCAAGCGTACTTGAAGATGCATCAGCCGTTTCCGCAACTTTTTCAACGCGGGTTGTGATCACATGACCGCATTTCTGACATGTCATTCGGAGCACATTTTTCTCAATTTTTTCATCAGGAACGATGTACTTTGTCTGACACTGCTCACAAATAATACGCATGCAATATCCTGTAAATTAATCTTCATCTTTGTAAAAAAATAGAGACCCCCCGGGGAGCCTATACCACATCTTACCCACTGTCCACAAATCCCTTTTACTCAATTTGTAATAAGGTACTATTCAGACGGGTAATTTTCTTAAACTACGAAATATAGACAGAGCTTAGACTTTTAGCGAAATGGGAAAGCCCTCCTACACGTGTTTATCGAAAATATGACTTAAACTGCAATATTGGTATTGCAGCTTAAACATTGCGAATTCTTAAGAGGGCACTGCGAATTTTGCCACTCACTGGATGGCGAAATTCGCAGTGCCCATTGAGCAAATGAAATACGCATGTTGGCGCGACAATAGTCGCGAGAAACGAAACGTATCTCATATTACGAATTAAGAAAAGGAGCGAAGCTCCGGCTGGAATGTAACAACAAACGGGAAAAATCACACACCAAAGACATCATTTTCTGCTAAACTCAGTATAAGCAGAGTTCCGGAAACATTCCGGAATGTCAAAAGTCTCTGTTTGTGAAACAAACCTGAACTGTGTGCAAATAATCAAAGGAATTACTATGAAAAAGTCCATTTTCTGTTTTTGTGTGACCCTGATTTTTGCCATTCAGGGATGTGGTAATGACAGCGATTCATCAGATTCGGATTCATCAGGAAAAGACGGACATTCCGAACTTCTGTCCTGTGAAACAGGTCTTGCTGACTGCGATGGAAATGCTGAAAATGGTTGTGAAACCGTATTATTCGATCTTCATAAAGCCACATGCTTTGAATGTGAATCCGGATATGGAGACTGCGATGAGAATGCAGAGAACGGGTGTGAACTAAACCTTAAAAGCCTGCATCAAAAAACATGTACAACATGTGCTGATGATTATGCCGACTGCGACGAAAATGCAGAAAATGGATGCGAGCTTCGTCTATCGTCCATGCACAGAACAAGCTGCACAGGCTGTATTGATGGTTATGGAGACTGTGATGGGGATTCTGCCAATGGGTGTGAAACAGATCTCAAATCAGCAGGTCTGACGGTATGTCCAGAATGTGAAGAAGGATTGGGAAACTGTGACGGTGACGCCACCAACGGCTGTGAATCAAAGTTTTCAGATCTCCACAGAATTTCCTGTTATGTCTGTGCTGACGGGTATGGAGACTGTGATGGAAATTCTGCCAATGGGTGTGAAACAAATCTGGCGGACGTCCATCGCGCCAGCTGTCAAACGTGTGAAGCCGATTATGGAGACTGCGACGGGGATTCTGCCAATGGGTGTGAAATGCGTTTAGCGGATATCCATCGCACGAGCTGTGCCGGTTGTGAAGCCGGATATGGAGACTGCGATGAGAATGCTGCAAATGGATGTGAAACCGTGCTGTCAGAAACAAACAGAACGGCCTGCAGTGTCTGTCAATCAGGATATGCAAACTGCGACAGTCTTATGGAAAATGGGTGTGAAACGGAGTTAAGTCCTCTCCACAAACTCAACTGCTACGAATGCAGTCCTGGTTTTGTGAGCTGTGACAATGATCTCATGAATGGCTGTGAAACAGAGCTTGCGCCTCTCCACCAGTCGACATGCAGCACCTGTGAAATCGGTTTTGGAAACTGTGACAACGACCTCACAAATGGCTGTGAAATCGACACGCAGACAGATCGCAACAACTGCGGTGTTTGCGGCCATGCCTGTAAAGCAGGCACAGATTGCATTGGTGGAGAATGCATTAATTCATGCGGAGACGGCAAATACACATGTCGTGTAGGGGAAACCGAAGAATGCGTTGACATCAAGTCGACAACAGTTCGATGCGGAAGCTGCAACAACGACTGTCATTCACTCAGCCAGATTGCCGATGTTTCATGTGCAGAAAGCAAGTGTGTTATCAATTCGTGTGTGGAAGGTTATGCCGATTGTGACGGAGATCCAATGAACGGCTGTGAAGTCAATTCCAAAACGGACAAACAGCATTGCGGCGCAACAGGTCTTTGCCAGGGTGAGCAGGCCGGAAAAGAATGTGCTTTTGATGAAGTTTGTTCCAATGGTGTCTGCAAAAAAGATCCCAAATATTACGGCTGCTCAGACGCCACGCGAGAAGGATTTATCGATGTATCGACTTACCCAAGCATTGCGGCCTGTGGCGGAGCATGGAAAGTCCCGGGAATTCATCACAACGACGGCCCCGGATGTGAAAGAAAATCCGGCAACGATGGGGAAAACAAAGAGGGAGACGGCTGCAATGTTGAGGATCTGTGTGCCGAAGGCTGGCACGTATGTCTCGGCCTGAACGACGTCAAAAGCCAGACGTCGCTGTCATGCGCAGGTATTATGGATGGCGTTTTTCCAGATCCTTCGCACCCTGAACCCGCCCTTTTCATCACCCGAACATCGTCGTATGGCAATCTGAACTGTGCCCCAGATACAGCAGGAACCGACGACAACATGAATGACATCTTTGGCTGCGGCAATTTTGGCTGCACGGCAACCGGAGCAACCTGCAATCCACTCGAACTGTCCTCGCATAACCTTTGTCAAGCCCTGCT